>DASSGL010000152.1:0-8958 GCA_035693525.1 Gaiellaceae bacterium
CTCCATGATCCCCGGGTTCTCGCGGAACTGGCGGCGCACCTCCTGCACGACCTCGCCTCCGACGCGGCCCACCGCCTGCATCGCGAGCGACGCGAAGAGGAACGGCATCAGACCGCCGATGAAGAGGCCGGCGATCACCCATGCGTCCGAGAGATCGAACGAGAGATGCGCGAGCCCGCCGCCGTGACCGACGCCCTGCTCGTGGATGCCGTCGGCATACGAGCCGAAGAGAACGAGCGCAGCGAGCGCGGCGGAGCCGATCGCGTAGCCCTTCGTCACGGCCTTCGTCGTGTTGCCGACCGCGTCGAGCGGGTCGGTGATCGCGCGCACCTCGGGAGGCAGGTCGGCCATCTCGGCGATACCGCCCGCGTTGTCGGTCACGGGGCCGTACGCGTCGAGCGCGACGATGAGACCCGTCATCGAGAGCTGCGCCATCACGGCGACGCCGATGCCGTAGAGACCGGCGAAGTGATTGGCGAGGAGGATGCCGACCGCGATCACGATCACCGGCAGCGCGGTCGCCTGCATGCCGACGGCGAGCCCTTCGATGATGTTCGTCGCGTGACCGGTTTGCGAGGCACGTGAGATCGACTTCACGGGGCCCCAGCGCGTGCCCGTGTAGTACTCGGTGATCGCGACGAGCAGGAACGTGACGCCGAGCCCGACGAGCGCGGACCCGTACAGGTTGTCGAACCCGAAGTTGCCGGAGGAGTCGAACGCCGTCGTGACCGGCCAGAAGAGGACGGCCGAGACGATCGTGGCGACGATCACCGCGCGGTAGAGCGCGTTCATGATGTTGCCGCCCGGCCGCACACGCGCGAATTGCACGCCGATGATCGACGCGATGATCGAGACGCCGCCGAGCACGAGCGGGTAGAGCCAGAGCTTCGAGCCGGTGCTCGCCGCGCTGCCGGTGATCCCGAGCAGCATCACGGCGACCGCCGTGACGGCATAGGTCTCGAAGAGGTCGGCCGCCATGCCCGCGCAGTCGCCGACGTTGTCGCCCACGTTGTCGGCGATCACGGCCGGGTTGCGCGGATCGTCCTCGGGGATGCCCGCCTCGATCTTGCCGACGAGGTCGGCGCCGACGTCGGCCGCCTTCGTGTAGATGCCGCCGCCGAGTCGCGCGAACACCGAGATGAGCGAGCCGCCGAACGCGAGCCCGATCAGGTCGTTGACCGCCGACCGCGGACTGTTGCCGAACCACTCGGTGAGCACCCCGTAGTAGCCGGCGACGCCGAGGAGGCCGAGGCCGACGACGAGGAGGCCCGTCACGGAGCCGGCGCGGAACGCGACGTTCAGCGCCTGCGGCAAGCCGGAGCGCGCAGCCTCCGCGGTGCGCACGTTCGAGCGCACTGCGACGTTCATGCCGATGAAGCCGGCTGCCGCGGAAAGCGTCGCGCCGATGAGGAAGCCGACCGCGGTGCCCCACCCGAGGCGGTGGTAGAAGCCGAGCAGCAGGAACGGGGCGATCGCGACGATCGCGACGGTCGTGTACTGGCGGCGCAGGTACGCCGCGGCGCCCTCCTGCACGGCGCGGGCGATCTCCTGCATGCGCTCCGTCCCCGCCGGCTGCCTGAGGAGCCAGGTCGTGAGGTAGAGGCCGTAGACGACCGCCGCACCCGCGCAGAGAAGCGCGAACAAGACTGCGTGGTCTGAAAACCAGCTCATGTGTTCGAGGCTCCCCCTCGATCGAGGTCCGTTACAAAGTCAGCGCCAGGGAGGCCCCGGCGCGCGCCCTTATGTATCACAAGCAGCGGCCGGAGCCGCCGCGGAAGCCTAGTCCCCGGAGGCGGCCGCCGCGTAGCTCAGCTGGAGGTTCGAGACCACCTGCTGGATCGAGGGCCGGGCGTCATCCGGGAGGAGCGGAAGGAGCGCCCGCAGGGCGTCGATCGCGAGCCTGGCGTCGTCGAGATCGCGGCCTTCGGGGTCGAGCTTCCCGTAGGCCAGAGAGGCGAGCAGCGAGCACGTGTGGACGAGGAGGTCGCCCACCTTCGCCTTCCGGAGCTCCTCGACGAGC
Organism: Gaiellaceae bacterium; assembly: GCA_035693525.1. Taxonomy (GTDB): domain Bacteria; phylum Actinomycetota; class Thermoleophilia; order Gaiellales; family Gaiellaceae; genus Palsa-739. The sequence continues at coordinate 2,021 of DASSGL010000152.1, forward strand.
TCCTGCGGCGTCGGCTCAGCCTGAGACTCGCTCATCCGCTGCCATCTGCTCGGCGAAGATCTCCTCCATCGAGGCGCCCTCCTCGTGGCGGGCGATCTGACGCTCGGCGGCGTTCCGCTCGGGGATCGCGAGCCAGGGCGCTGCCCCGAGCTCGTCGGCGACCGGCTGCACCCACTCGACGAGCTGCTCGAGCCGCGCGCGTGCCGGAACGGCCTCACGGCGCTCGAGATCGATCAGCTCCCCAGAGAGCCCGTAGCGGATCGCGCGCCAGAAGTTCTCCTCGAGCAGCCGGTGCGGCCAGGCCGGGAGCGGCTCGCCCTCGTCGAGGGCGCGCGCGATCCGCGCGGTGAGCGAGTAGACGAGGGCCGCGAGTGAGCGCGACTCGGAGAGCTCGGGCTGCGCGTCGCAGATCCGCATCTCCACCGTCGGGAACGCCAAGTGGGGCCGGACGCTCCACCAGATCTGCGTGTGCTCCGTGATCGATCCCGTCTCGTACAGGAAGCGGATGTACTCCTCCCAGTCGTCCCAGCCGGCGAACCAGTCGGGAATCCCGCAGCGGGGGAACATGCGCGTGAAAATCTGCGTGCGTGCCGAGTGGAGGTACGTGAACACGCCCTCGACGAAGGGCGAGCTCGCCGAGAGCGCGAGCAACTCTGGCATGTAGTTGCGCAGCGCACTCGTGACGCGGATCGCGCGGTCAGGATCGTTGATCGCCACGTGGACGTGCAAGCCGAACGTGTTGTTCCTCCACACGACGTAGCGGAGGTACTCGTCGTTGCGGCGGTAATGCGGCGTGTCGATGATGCGCTGCTCCTGCCACGGGCTCCACGGGTGCGTCCCCGTGGCGGAGAGCGTGAGCCCGAGCGGCTCGACGAGTGACCGAAGCTGAGCGCGGCGCTCGCCGATCCTGTCCGCGCACTCGGCGAAGGTGTCGCAGCGGCCGGTGCGCACCTCGACCTCCGACGCGATCAGCTCGCCGACGAGGTGCGGCTCGAGCTCCGTCCCGTGTGCCGCCTGCTGGACCTCCTCGAAGCGGTTGACGAGCTCGAGCGAGAGCGGGTCGAGGAGCGCGAACTCCTCCTCCACGGCGACCGTGAAGTCCACTGCCTCCTCGAAGGACGCCTTCGAGGCCGCCAGGAGCTCCTGGTAGCCGACCTTCTGCTCGTCGCCCACGGCAGGAGCCTACCCGGGTGCCGGCTCGTGCTCGACCTGCGGCAGCTCCTTCGCGAGCGCCTTGACCTGCGTCAGGGCGAGCGCGGCGACGCCGATCGGCAGCCAGAGCGTGAAGAAGCGGTAGACGAGCGTCGCCAGAAGCGCAGGCACGAGCGCCACGCCGACCGATTGCAGGGCGAACGTGAGCCCGGCCTCCACCCCGCCCGCGCCTCCCGCGGGCAGCGGCAGCGAGGTGACGACGTACGCAGTGGTGTACGCGAGCACGAGCGGCGCGAGAGCAACGTCGGCGTCGAACGCCTGCAGCGCCGCCCACAAGGCGAGGATGTCGCCGGCCCAGTAGACGGGGAAGCCGATGACCGCGAGCGGGTAGCGCCGCGGGTGCGCGAGAACGTGACGCACCATGACGACGCCGCCCAACGCGTCTGCCAGCGCAAGCCGCGACCACCGCGCGAGGCGGTGGCGCTCACGCTCGGGGACGTTGATGAAGCGGTCGACCCGGAGCGGCGCCGTGAACCACGCGGCGGCGAGAACGCACACCGGGAGGATCACGAGCCACGCGAGCGCCATCTCGATCGGCGCCGTGGCGCTGCCGAGAAGGACGCCGATCGCGGCGACCATTGCCGCCAGCGCGAGCACCCCCCACTCGAACGTGTTCAGGGCGAGCACGCGGCGCACTGCGCGATGGGGCGGGTCGCCGGCTTTGTGCAGCGCCCAGTAGTCGACGCCGAGCGTGCCCGCCGACGAGCCCGCGACGAACGCGCCGAAGCCGACGGCGACCACGCGCGTCACCGTCCAGAGCGGCAGCTTCGGTCCGCCGTCGACGCGCGCGAAGTCGCGGTAGGCGGCGATGTAGCCCGCATATGCGAGGACCTCGCCGCCGAGGCAGACGACGAACCACTGCTTGTCCGCGCGCTTGAGCGCCTTCAGCATCTTGTCGAAGTCGGCGAGCTCGCCGATCAGGAACACCGCGATCGCGATGAGGATGATCGCGAGCACTGCCGTGAGCACGATCTTGCGGCGGTCGACGCCGAAGAGCTCCTCGTTGTTGCTCATCGGTGGAGCAGCCTGTGCGCCACGCGCGTCCAGCTCCAGCGCTCCTCGACCGCGCGTCGCGCGGCAGCGCCGAGCGCTCGGCGCGTCTCCCGCGGCAACGCAAGCAGCTCTCGAAGACGGTCGTGAAGAGCGCCGACGTCGCCGGTGGGGAACGACGTGAGATGCGTGAGCTCCGGTGGGTACTCGGCGGCGATGCCGGCCGCGATCTCCGAGAGCCCGGAGTGATTCGCGACGATGGGCGGCACGCCGGCCGCCGCGGCTTCGGCCGCGACCATGCCGAACGCCTCCGGAAAGATCGACGGGACGACGGAGGCGTCGACGAGCGGCAGGAGGTTCACGAGGTGGCGGTGCTCGAGGGCGCCCGTGAAGAGCGTGCCGGGCGGCGCCTGCGCCTCGAGCTCGGCTCTGTAGTCGCCGAAGCCGACGACGACGGCGCGGGCGTCGAGACCCTCAAGCGCCTCGAGCAGCACGTGCACGCCCTTGTTCTCGATCAGCTTCCCGAAGTAGAGGACGGTCGGCTCGTCGGACGCGAAGAACGCGGCGAAACGCGCCGCATTCCCCGGATCCGGGTGCCGCTCGCCCGCATCGCGCGGATCGCGCTCAGCCTCCCCCACGAGCCGCGCGAGCGCAACCTCTCGCGGCCGGGGAGCGAACTCCTCGACGTCGACGCCCGGCGGCACCTCGTGCACGCGGTCCACGTGACCGACGACGTCCTCGAGGACACGGCGGATGTGCGCCGAGCCGACGTAGACGGCGTCTGCCCGCTCGAGCGCCGCCGCACCTATGCGCATAAGCCGCTCGTTGCCCCGCATCGAGTATTCGAGCTCCGAGCCGTGCGCCTTGACGACGAACGGCGCGCCCGAGCGTGCGCCGACGGCCCCGCCCGCGAGCACGTGGTTCACGAACACGAGGTCGGCCGGCAGGAGCGCGTGCACGACCTCCGCGTTCGCGGCGACGTAAGCCTCGAGCTCGGCGTCGCTGAAGTCCTGCAGGAGCTTCGGGCGAAGGCCTTCGTACGTGTCGAGCACGAAGGTGGGCAGCAGGCCCGCCGGCAGCTCGGGCACGACGACGCGCGCGCCGCCGATGTCGTAGCGCTCCGGGTTCCGCTCCTGACAGACGACGCTCACCTCGTGGCCGAGCCGGCTCCACTCGCGCGCGAGGGCGCGCGTGTACACGTTCGACCCTGTGCCGCCCAGGAGGTAGCCGTGCCACAAGACGATGCGCACGGCTTTCGACGTTACGTCAGGTGGAAATAGAGCGCGTAGAGAAGCTCGACGGCGGGATTCGAGGTGTGCACGGTGACGTCGGACGGCGTCTCGAGCAGCGCCTCCGAGTAGTTGAAGATGATCTTGACCCCGGCGGCGACGAGATCGTCCGCCGCCTGCTGCGCCGAGGACGCGGGAACCGCGAGGACGCCGACGATGATGTTCTTGTCGCGCACGACCTCGGGGAGCACCGAGTATTCGGTGACATTGACGCTGCCGATGGGACTCCCGACCTTCTCGGGATCGCGGTCGAACACGGCGGCGATGTGGATCCCGTGCTCGGCGAAGATCGGAGAGCTCGCGATCGCCTGTCCGAGCCGGCCGGCGCCGATGAGCGCGATGTTGTGCTGGCCCTGCGTGCGGAGGATCTTGCGGATCTCGCCCAGCAGCGAATCGATGTTGTAGCCGACCCCGCGCTTGCCGAACTTCCCGAATCCCGACAGGTCGCGCCGGATCTGGGTCGCGTTGATGTTCGTGTACTCGGCGATCTCCTGCGACGAGATCCGCTGCTTTCCCATCTTGCGCGCCTGTGTCAGTACCTGCAGATACCGGGACAGGCGTGCCGCAACGCCCACCGTCAGGCGATCCGCCACCGTTCCTCCTATCGACGACCCTTCAGACAGCTCAGGGGCCGTTCTAGCAGTTAGGACACTGTTGCCGCGTCTGCAACCGCTCGGCGGAAGGCATCGACCTGAACGACGTAGGTGAAGCGGCGCCTGCCGTCGATCTCGACCACCGGCAGCCATTCGCGGTAGGCGGCCTCGAGAGCCGGATCGCCGCCGATGTCGACCTCCTCGAGCGCGAAGCCGAGCTCTTCCTGCAGCCCCCGCACCTGCACGAGCGCGCGCTCGCAGAGGTGGCAGCCCTCGGCGTGGTAGACGACGACGCGAGGCGTTATGGATAGATCCCGCGGGTGGTCGTCGCCTCTGCGACCCGCTGGACCGCGAGCCCGTAGGCGGCGACGCGCATCGGCAGGCTCCGCTCCTCGGCGAGGTCCCACGTCTCGTCGAACGCGCGGCTTATGATGTCGTTCAGCTTCGCGTTCACCTCCGTCTCCTTCCAGAAGTACTCCTGGAGGCCCTGCACCCACTCGAAGTACGAGACGACGACGCCGCCCGCGTTCGCGAGCACGTCGGGCAGGATGAGGACGCCCTTGTCCTCGAGGATCGCGTCCGCGCCCGGCGTGACCGGGCCGTTCGCGCCCTCGCAGATGATCGGCGCCTTGACCTGGTCGGCGTTGCGCTCCGTGATGACCTGCTCGAGCGCGCACGGCGCGAGGATGTCGACGTCGAGGAGCACGAGGTCGTCGTTCGTGATCTGCTCGCCGTCCCTGAGACCGACGAGGGTTCCGTGCTCGCGCTTGTGCGCGAACGCGACGGGGACGTCGAGGCCGTTCGGGTTGTAGAGCGCGGTGGTCGAGTCGGAGATCGCGACGACTCGCGCACCCTGTTCGTGGAGCAGCTTCGCGAGGTTCGAGCCGACGTGGCCGAAGCCCTGAACGGCCACGGTCATGCCGGCGAGGCGGCCGTCGCGCTTGGCGACGGCGTCGCGGATGCAGTAGAGGCTGCCGCGTGCCGTCGCCTCGACCCGCCCGAGGGAGCCGCCGATCGTCAGCGGCTTGCCGGTCACGACGCCGAGCACCGAGTGGCCCTTGTTCATCGAGTACGTGTCGAAGATCCAGGCCATCACCGAGCCGTCCGTACCGACGTCGGGCGCAGGGATGTCCTTCTCAGGCCCGATCTCGTTGATGATCTCGCTCGTGTAGCGGCGCGTCATACGCTCGAGCTCGCCGCGCGAGAGACGCTTCGGATCGACGACGACACCGCCCTTCGCGCCGCCGAACGGGATGCCCATCAGTGCGCACTTCCACGTCATCCACATCGCGAGCGCCTTCACCTCGTCGAGCGTCACGTCGGGGTGATAGCGGATGCCGCCCTTCGACGGCCCACGCGCGACGTTGTGCGTGACGCGGTAGCCCTTGAAGACCTGCGTCGACCGGTCGTCCATTCCGACGGGGACCGAGACCTCGACCGCCTTCTTGCACTCGCCCAGGACACTGACGAGGTTCTGGCTGATGTCGAAGAGCGCCGCGACCCGCCGCAGCTGCTCCTTCGCGATCTCGTACGGGTTCTCGCGAAGGTGCGAGACCGGTGCCTCGACCGCCGTCACCGAGATGCGAGTCTAACGGAGCGTGAACGGCAGCCGCTTGATGCTGGGCGGCCCCGGCTGCATGGGGTACGCGACGATGCGGAGAACGTACGCACCGGATTGCAGTCGCTCCCCGTCCGGCCCTCGGCCGGTCAAGCCGAACGTGTAGCGGCCGGGAAGCACGTCGCGAAGCCGCGCGAGCGTTCCCACCTGGCCGCCGTGGTCGTGCCAGAGCACGACGTCGAGCCGGCGGATCGGCCGGACCTCCGGCTGTCCGGAGACCGTGAGGACGCGACCGGCATCGACCGCGACGAGCGCGGGCCTCGCATCGGACGCTTCGAACGACGTCGCCGAGAGCGTCGCAGCGGTGATCAGGTTGGTGTCGCTCGGCCCGAATGCGATCGCCCACGGGACGCGGATCGTGCCGCCGCCCTGAGTGGCGACGAGCACGGCGCCGTCTGCGGTCGCGGTGCCCGAGGGCGCGGAGGCGGTGATCGCGCGCAGGCGAACGAGGATGCTCCTGCCGCGCCGGAGCGTGACGCGGGCCGGAGTCAGTGCGAAGTCGACGGCTGCGGCTCCTTCGTCCTGCGTCCGCACCGCGAGCGTCAGCCTCAAGGTGCGGCTCGAGAGGTTCGTGAGCGTGAACGACGCCTTGACGCGCCACCCGGCCCCGGTCGAGCGGCCGAGCGCGAGCGTGCCCGGCGAGGCGGCCATCTCACCGGCGGCCGCCGCCGCGACGTCGACGAGGCCGCCGCCCTGCGCGGTGACGGGATCGTCGGGAAGGCCGTCCGCCGTGCCGATGAGGAGTGAGGACAGCGCGCCGGCTCCGAGCGAGGAGCGGGCCTGCGCGAGGAGCGCGGCGGCGCCCGCGACGGTCGCGGCCGCGCCGCTCGAGCCGTTGACGGTCACGAAGCGCGCCGAGCCGTCGGCGTTCGTGCCGGGGTCGGAGGTGGCGAGCTCGACGCCGGGTGCGACGAGGTCCGGCTTCACGCGGCCGTCGAACGCGAGCCCCGATGACGAGAACGCGGCGACACGGTCGAGGTCCCCGTTCTCGGTGCTTCCCGCCTCCCTGAGCGAGACCGCGACCGGCTCGCCGCGGGCGATGCGCACGAGTGCCGCCCGAGCGACTCGCGTCGGCACAGAGACGACGGGCACGCCGACCGACTCGTCCAGCCCGAGCCCGCCTGCCGGGAGCGACGCACGCGATCCGTAGAGGAGGACGGCCGAGGCGCCCGCCGTCGCTGCGCGCGCCGCGGCCGGAGCGGGCGAGGCCCCGATCGGCACGAGCGCGGCGCGTCC
>DASSGL010000153.1:0-7633 GCA_035693525.1 Gaiellaceae bacterium
GAAGACGTGATCGGCGTCATCCGCGCCGGGGCGCGCGGCTACGTCACGAAGGCGATCTCAGGTGAGGAGCTGACGGACGCGGTTCACCGGACCGCGGACGGCGACGCCGTCTTCTCCCCACGCCTCGCCGGCTTCGTGCTCGACGCGTTCCGCGGCGGAGAGGCGGTCGCCGACCCGGAGCTCGACCTGCTCACGGCGCGCGAGCGCGAGGTGCTGCAGCTGATCGCGCGCGGCTACCGCTACAAGGAGATCGCGGCCCGCCTGCACCTCTCGACCCGGACGGTGGAGTCCCACGTCTCGGCCGTGCTCCGCAAGCTGCAGCTGTCGTCGCGTCACGAGCTGACGCGGTGGGCGGCCGAGAGACGGTTGATCTAGTCCGTGGCTGCGTCGCCCGGGCGAGGCTCGTCCACGCCGGACTCGGGAGTGCCGACGACCGGGGGTGCGACGGGTCGCAGGTAGAGGTACTCGTACCCGAGAGCCGCGATGAGCCCCCCGATCGCGGGGCCGAGGTAGTAGATCCAGCCCTCGCCCCAGAAGTTCCCGATCAGCTCGGGGCCGAATGCGCGGGCGGGGTTCATGGCGGCGCCGGTGAGCGGGCCGCCCATGAAGACGTCGATCGTGATCGTCAGCCCGATCGCGAGCCCGGCGATCGCCTTGAAGGCGCCGCGCGGGTCGACGGCGGTCGCGAACACCGCCCAGACGAGGAAGAACGTGAGGATGAGCTCGACCACCAAGCCCTTGCCGGCGCCGAACGAGGCGGCGTGTGGGACAGCGCCGAGGAACTGCGTGTGACTGAAGAACCCGCGGAGGATCGCGGCCGCGGCGACCGCCCCGCCGAACTGCACGATCCAGTACACGACGGCCAGACGGGTCGTGATGCGGCGCGTCGCGACGAAGCCGAGGGTGATGGCGGGATTGAAGTGCCCACCTGAGATGTGGCCGAGGTTCGAGACCATGATCCCGATCGCGAGGCCGTTCGCGAGCCCGACGGCGACGATGTCGCTCCCGCTGACGATGCCGGCGCCGCCGCCGATGAAGATGAGCGTGAAGGTGCCGATGAACTCGGCGACGCCCCTGCGGATGACGTCCTGATCCATCGCTGCGGAATTCTGGGACTAGGGTCGGACAGAACGGGCATTGCTAGGCTCGTGACCATGGAGGGGCATGAGGCGGCGGCCTTCGACATCGAGTGCCCGCACTGTCACAAGCGGTTCACGGCGCCGGTGATCGAGGGCTCGGCCGCGCGCTATCGCGGCTTCAAGTGCCCCCACTGCAGGCTCTTCGTCCCCGCCGCGCACGGCAAGGGCCAGGAGCTCTCGCGCGGCGGGGACTCGGGCTGATCGTCAGCTGACGGCGTCGCGCAGCGCCTGCGCCTCGGGCAGGTGCTCGAGCTTCTTCAGGGTGTTGTTCTCGATCTGGCGGATGCGCTCCCGCGTGACCCCGAAGGCGCGGCCGACCTCCTCGAGCGTCTGGGGCGGGCCTCCGTGCAGCCCGAACCGGAGCGCGATCACCTGGCGCTCACGCAGCGGCAGCGCGTGCAGCGCGAGCTCGATGTCCTCCCGTCGAAGCGAGAGCTGCGCGGTGTCGAAGGGAGACTCGGCGGTCTCGTCCTGGACGAAGTCGCCGAGGCTCGAGTCCTCCTCCTCGCCGATCGGCTTCTCGAGGGAGACGGGAAGCTGCGCCATGCGCAGGATCTCCCGCACCTCCTCGGGCGTCATCTCGAGCTCTTCCGCGATCTCCTCGGCGTTCGGCTCTCGGCCGAGCCGTTGCACGAGCTGGCGCTCGATGTGGACGACCTTGTTCAGCTTCTCGACCATGTGCACGGGAATGCGAATCGTGCGGGCCTTGTCGGCGATCGCGCGCGTGACCGCCTGCCGGATCCACCAGGTCGCGTACGTCGAGAACTTGTAGCCCTTGCGGTAGTCGAACTTCTCGACCGCGCGGATCAGGCCGAGCGAGCCCTCCTGGATGAGGTCGAGGAAGCTGAGGCCGCGGCCGAGGTAGCCCTTTGCGATCGAGACGACGAGGCGGAGGTTCGCCTCGGTCATCTGCGTCTTCGCGGACATGTCGCCGCGCTCGATGCGCTTTGCGAGGCTGACCTCCTGGTCGGCGGTGAGGAGCTGCACCTTGCCGATCTCGCGGAGGTAGAGCCTCAGGGAGTCGAGGCTCGGCTCGACGGTGAGGTCGAGCTTCGGCGGAGGGAGCTTGTCCTCCTCCGGCTGCGGCTCGGTGTGCGGCGGGCTCTTGTGCTGCTCGCCCTCGACGAGCTCGATGTTGTGGTCGGTGAGGTAGGTGTAGAAGTCCTCGACCTGCTCCTTCGTGAGCTCGACGTCATCGAGCCCGGTGACGATCTCGTCATAAGTGAGAAACCCCTTCTCGGTGCCGTCGGCGACGAGCTTTTGCAGCTCCTCGACCTCAGGAAGGGCAATCTCGACGGTCAGCAGCTCTGGCACTCAGACCTCCGGCTAGTCCTGAACGACGACGGGACGACGAACCTGACGAACACAAAGACCGAGCGCCCCCCTGCCCGCGGCCTCAACCTCACAGCAGGCCGGAGCATAGTCATGTGTTACAGATTCGTAAAGAAACATTCCGCCGTTACGAACTTCGGACGCGGATCTCGCCGACAAGCTCCCGCCGGCTGTTCTTGAGCGGCTCTGCCTCCTCGTGCGGCAGCGCCACGCCGAAGGGCGCGAGGAAGGCCGCAAGGGCCGGACCGAGCGGGCGGTTCGCACCGTCCTCAGCTTTGAGCACGACGCCCAGGCCGTCGGCGCTCGCGGCGCAGAGGAGGCCCTCGGCGCCGCCTTTCGCGAACCAGCCCGGCGCCGCGCGCATCAGCTCGTAGTCGAGGCCGTCCGGGCCGCCGACGAGGTCGGGACGCGCGCGCATCGCCGTGGAGATCGCGGCGGCGGCGGGCAGCGTCTCGAAGCGGGAGTAGGCGTGCGCCATCCGCTCGAGCGGGAGCGCGAAGGTGAGGACGCCGCAGCCGTCGGCCGCGTTGGGGATCTCGTCGGCGGCGACCTCTGCGGCCTCCGCGTGGACGTCGAGGCACGTGCGCTGAACCGGGTGGTCGGGCTGCGCGTAGCCCTGGAGCGGCCAGCCGTGTGCCCGGCAGAGGGCGAGCATGCCGGCGTGCTTGCCCGAGCAGTTGTGGAAGCGCTTCTGCGGCGGGCGGCCCGCCTGTGGGCCGAGCTCGAGATCGTCCTCGCCGGCCGGCGCCTTCGCAAGGAGCGCCTCGACCGCGGCGACCTGGTCCTCGGTCGCACGGTGAGATGCGGATGCGATCGCAAGGTCGCGCTCGTCGAGATCCCCGCGGGCGCGCACGAGCGGCAGCGCTTGGATCGGCTTCGAGGATGAACGCATGTAGCAGGTCAAGGCGGAGTCCCCTGCCTCTGCGACAACGGCGCCGTCGGAGACGGCAACGGCGTGCACGCGATGCGTCGCCTCGACGATGCCGTTACGGCGCACCTCCACGACGATGGGCTGCCGCTGCATCGGGCGGAGCCTATTCGCGGCCGGCGATGGCTCGGGCAGACACGTCAGGGGCCAGGCCCTGATACGGAAGTGAAAAAGCTTTCAAAAGACAGTGGCGGCGCCTACGTCGCCTGGCGATGGTTGCTGCATGCCGCGGCGTAAGCGCGATCTGACAGCCGGTACGTTCCACATCTACACGCACGCCGTGTGGGCGGCGTCAGCGCTCTTTCGACACGATGCCGATCGCATGACGTTCGTCCGCGAGCTCGCACGTGCGACCGCCCGCGTCGGGTGGACGTGCATGGCTTACTGCCTCCTCACAACGCACTACCACCTTCTCGTCGAGGTCGAAGCCGGCGTCCTTTCAGATGGGATGCACGCGCTCAACTTCCGCTACGCGTCGTACTTCAACAATCGGTACCGGATGAAGGGACACGTGTTCGCCGCGAGATACGACTCGCAACGAATCCGCGACGAGGAGCACCTCGTGACGGTCTTTCGATACATCGCTCGAAATCCGGTGGAGGCCGGCTTGGGTCGGTCGGCTGCCGACTGGCGTTGGAGCAGCTATCCGGAGACGATCGGGCGCGTCGAGCCGAGGTCGTTCGTCGATGCGACCGAGGTGCTCGAGTGGTTCGGGGGCACGGACGAATTCGCTGTCGAACGCCTCCGACGGTTCGTCGAAGACTCGTAACAGAGCCGTGACGGGGCCTGGCCCCAGACGTGGCTCCGCAAGCCATGCCTCACCTGCCGTGCCTGGCTTGCGAACATTCGGGAAAAGCCGTACATTCCGGATTAGTGGCCCGTTCGCAGGCATCTGCTTCGCGTTCTCACGCGTCTGCTTCGGCTGCTTCCCGGGCCTCCGGCTCCGCTCGGGCCAAGGATGTCGCGTCGCCGCCGCGCGACGACGAGACGAACGAGCAGATCAGCCTGCCGCAGCCCGACTACGAGGCCGTCGACGTGCTCGTCGTGCGCGAGCCCGAGCAGCTCCGTGCGCTCGGGGACGACCTGCGCGCGAAGATCGTCGTCCTCCTCCGCGAGCGTGCGGCCTCCATCACCGAGCTGGCCGAGAAGCTCGAGCTGCCGAAGGGAACCGTGGGACACCACGTCAAGGTGCTCGAGAAGGCGCGGCTCATCCGCGTCGTGCGGACGCGCAAGGTGCGCGCGATGACCGAGAGGTACTACGGACGCACGGCGCGTCTCTTCCTCTTCAAGAGCTCTGACGATGCAGACGGCGAAGGCGTCCGCGACGTCGTGGCGGCTTCCCTCCGGACCGTGGCCGACGAGATGCTTCCGTCGGCCGACGACGACCAGACGACCTTCGCCGTTCTGCGCATCAACCTCGGCGACGAGGACGCCGTCCGCTTCGTGCGCCGCCTGAACCGACTCATGCGCGACTTCCGGAAGGCCGACGACCCCGCCGGACAGCCGTACGGCCTCGCAATCTCGCTCTACCGCAGGGCATCCGATGCGTAGGCTGCGCCGCCCGAGCGGCGGGCTCTGGAATCACAGCGACTTCCTGAAGCTCTGGACGGGCCAGTCGATCAGCGAGTTCGGCTCGCAGATCTCGCAGCTCGCGATCCCATGGCTCGCCGCCGTCGGCCTGCACGCGAGCCCATTCGAATTCTCGCTGCTCGGTGTGCTCGGCTTCCTGCCCTTCATCCTCTTTGCGCTCCCGGCCGGCGTCTGGGTCGATCGACTGCGCCGGCGCCCGATCTTGATCGTCGGCGACGCCTCGAGGGCGGTGCTCCTCGCGCTGATCCCGGTGCTGTGGGCGACAGGAACGCTGCAGATGTGGCACCTGCTCGCCCTGCAGTTCGTGATCGGCGTGTTCACCGTGTTCTTCGACGTCGCCTACCAGTCGTACCTCCCGGCACTCGTCGACCGCGAGCAGCTGGTCGAGGGCAACTCGAAGCTGCAGCTGACCGTCTCGGTCGCGCAGGTCGCGGGGCCGAGCGCCTCCGGCGGCGTGATCGCCGCGATCACCGCGCCCTACGCGATCTTGGCCGACGCCGTCAGCTTCGCCGTCTCGACCATCTTCATGATCCGCATGCGTCACCGGGAGCACGCGCCGAAGCGCGCCGCGGATGCACCCGACTCGAAGATGTGGCCGGAGGTGAAGGAGGGGCTCCGCTGGGTCGTCGGCCACCCCTGGCTGCGCGCGATCGCGACGTGCACCGGCTCCTCGAACTTCTTCTCGTCTCTCCTCTTCGCAATCGTGCTGCTCTACGCCGTCCGCAACCTGCACCTGTCGTCGGCAGAGATCGGCCTCGTGTTCGGCGTCGGCAGCGCCGGATCGATCCTCGGCGCGCTCGTCGTCGATCGGGTGCAGAAGCGGTTCGGGGTCGGGCCGACGATCGTCGGCACGTCGGTCTTGTTCTCGCTGGGCGGCCTCGCATATCCGCTCGCGCCGAAGTCGTTCCCGCTCCCGTTCCTCTTTGTCGGCCAAGCGCTCTTCGGCTTCGGGTCCGTCGCCTACAACATCACGCAGGTCAGCCTGCGCCAGGCGATCACGTCCGAGCGCCTGCAGGGCAGGATGAACGCCGCGATGCGTTGGATCGTCTGGGGAACGATCCCGCTCGGCTCGCTGGCCGGCGGAGCGATCGCCACCGCGTTCTCCCTCAAAGCGGCGCTGTGGGTCGCAGCGATCGGCGGGCTCTTCCCCTTCCTGCCGGTGCTGCTCAGCTCGGTTCGCAGCATCGGCGAGATGCCGAAGCCGGTACTCGAGCCCACGCCCGCGCAGGCCGAGCTCGAGGGCGGGCTGGTCGAAGGCGTCCCGCTTCCGGGCCCGGCCGCCGCGGACGCCTAGCAACCGCGCGGTCGCTACCGTGAGACGCGATGCCCGAGCTTCCCGAGATGGAAGCGTGGCGGCGCCAGCTCACGGCCCCTGTCTCCGCGTTTCCGATCGCGAAGGCAGGCCCGGCGCACATCGCGACGCTCAAGACGTTCGATCCGCCTCTCGCCACGCTCGAGGGACGACGACTGACGGGCGCAGACCGACGCGGCAAGCGCCTCCTCTTCCCGACCGAGGACGGCGAGCTCGTTCTTCTCGTCCATCTGATGACTGCCGGACGGCTCAAGCTCCTGCAGGCGGGCGAGAAGGCACCGAAGACGCCCGCATTCGTGCTCGAGTTCCAGGGCGGCTCGAAGCTCGTCCTCACCGAGAACGCCAGGAAGAAGCGAGCGGGCGTCTGGCTCCTCACGCCCGAGGGCGCGACGGCCGAGCTCGATCACCTCGGCCCCGAGGCGCTCGGGGTCGGCGCCGACGAGCTCGGCGTCATCGTCCGCCGTGAGTCGCGACGCCTCCACGCCCTCCTCCGCGACCAGCGCGCGCTCGCCGGCATCGGCCGTGCGTGGGCGAACGAGATCCTGCACACGGCGAAGCTCTCGCCGTACCAGCTGTCGACCGACCTCACAGACGAAAACGTCGAGCGACTCGCCGCCGCCATCGACTCGGAGCTCGCACGCGGCCTCGAGCTGCGCGAGCGCGGCGCAGACGACGCGAAGACCTATCGCGTGCACAAGCGACTCGGCGAGCCCTGCCACGTCTGCGGCATGCCGCTCGCGCAAGTCGACTTCGAGGAGCACACGATCTATTACTGCCCCAACTGCCAGACCGGCGGCCGGGTGCTGAAGGATCGCCGCCTCTCACGCCTTCTGCGCTAATTCGTAGACTCCCCCGATGGCCAAGACCGTTGCCGACCTGATGGTGAGGAACGTCCTCACAGTGGAGCCGTCCGACACGATCGGCGAGGCCGCCGAGAAGATGGACGCCGCGAACGTCGGCGCCGTCGTCGTCGTCGAGGACATGGTGCGGATCGTCGGCATCGTCACCGAGCGCGACCTCCTGCGCGCCGTTGCCGCGCGGGCGCGCGCTGCGGAGGCACGCGTCCGCCAGTGGATGACGCTCGACCCGGTGACGATCGAGCCAGAGACGACGATCGAGGACGCGGCGCGGATCATGTTCGACAACAACTTCCGCCATCTGCCCGTGGTGCAGGACGGAAGGCCGCTCGGGATCGTCAGCCTGCGGCTCCTCTCGCGCTGGGCGTTCGATTCCGTCCAGCCCGCGGAATAACCTGCCCAACCGTGATCCGGTTACAGCCAGAGCGGGGCGGCTGGCTCGAGGTCGTCTGCGGCCCCATGTTCAGCGGGAAGA
>DASSGL010000154.1:0-2812 GCA_035693525.1 Gaiellaceae bacterium
GGAACCGCCGGCGAGGATCCTTCTCGAGCGCGCGCTCGATCGCGGCGACGAGACGTGTCGGAGCGTCCGGCCGCAATGAAGAGACGTCGGGCACGGGGTCGTTGATGTGCTTCATCGCGACCGCGACGAAGTTCTCGCCGGGGAACGGCACGTCCCCGGTGAGGAGCTCGAAGAGCACGACGCCGAGCGAATACACATCGGTTGCGGGCGTCACCGGCTCGCCGCTCGCTTGCTCCGGCGAGATGTAGTTGCTCGTCCCGAGCACGGTTCCGGTCTGCGTGACGCCGTGCTCGACGTCGAGGGAACGTGCGATGCCGAAGTCCGTCACCTTCGCCTCCCCGTCCGGCGTGAGCAGGACGTTCTGCGGCTTCACGTCTCGATGCACGAGGCCGTGCGCGTGCGCGAACGCGAGTGCCTCCGCAGTCTGGAGCCCGAGCTCGATTGCCTGCCGGATCGGCAGCGGCCCCGTTCGCTCGATCAGCTGCTTGAGGTTCTCGCCGTCGACGTACTCGAAGACGATGTACTGCCGTCCGTCGTCGACGCCGCGGTCGATGACGGTGACGATGTTCGGGTGCGAGAGCTGCGCCACCGCACGCGCCTCGCGGCGGAAGCGTTCGACGTACTCGTCGTCGTCGCCGTAGTGCGGGTGCAACACCTTCAGGGCGACGTTCCGCTCGAGAAGGCGGTCGTGGGCCTTGTAGACGCTCGACATCCCGCCCGTCCCGACGAGCTCGACGAGCTCGTACCGCTCTCCGATCAGCTCAGTGGACATCCCGTCGAGGGCAGGGGTGATCGAGAAGCGCTGCGTTGCCACGGTCGTAGAACGACGAACCGGTCGCGAGGGCTACGCGAGCACCCTCGCGAGCGCCTCTTCCCAGGCGTCGAGGGCCTCGTCGAGCTCCGCATCGGTGATCACGAGCGGGCAGAGGACGCGCAGGCAGTTCGAGTGCACGCCGGCCTTGAGGATGAGCAAGCCGCGCCTCGCGCATTCCTCGGCCACCTGCGAGGCGAGCTCGGGCGCAGGCTCCTTCGTCTCCGGGTCGCGGACGAGCTCGAGCGCCAGCATCGCCCCGATCCCGCGCACGTCGCCGATCTGCGGATGACGGTCCTGCCATCCCGTCATCCTGCCGCGAATGGTCTCGCCGATGCGCTCGGCACGCTCGATGAGGTCTTCATCCTCGAAGACGTCGAGCACGGCGAGCGCGGCGGCCTGTGCGACCGGGTTGCCGACGTATGTGCCACCGACCGCGGACTCTCCCGGCGCGTCCATGATCGCCGCCTTGCCGAGCACGCCCGAGAGCGGCAGCCCGGCCGCGATCGACTTTGCGACCGTGATCAGATCGGGCTCCACGCCGGAGTGCTCGATCGCGAACATCGCGCCGGTGCGCCCGAAGCCCGTCTGCACCTCGTCCACGATCATCACGATCCCCTCGCGGTCGCAGATCTCGCGAACGCCTCGCAGGAACTCGGGCGGCGCCACGACGAACCCGCCCTCGCCCTGGACCGGCTCCAGGATGATCGCCGCGACGGTCTCGCGGGCGACTTGCGTCGCGAACGCGCGCTCGATCGCGGCAAGCGCGTCGGCCGAGCTCACTCCGCGGTACTCGTTCGGGAACGGCACACGGTAGACCTCGGGCGCGAACGGCCCGAGCCCGGCCTTGTACGGGTGCGTCTTCGAGGTGAGCGTGAGCGAGAGGAGCGTGCGCCCGTGAAACGCGCCGTCGAAGGCGATCACCGCCGGCCGCCTCGTATACGCACGCGCGAACTTGACCGCGTTCTCGACCGCCTCCGTTCCGGCGTTGAAGAAGGCGGCTTTCGCCGGGCCGGTGAACGGCGCAAGCGCGAGCAACCGCTCGGCGAGCGTCACGTACACCTCGTACGGGACCATCGTGAAGTCGGTGTGCAGGAAGCGCGCGGCCTGCTCCTGCACCGCCTCGACGACGCGCGGGTGGGCGTGACCGACGTTCAGGCAGCCGACGCCGCCGGCGAAGTCGATGAACGTGTTGCCGTCGACGTCCGTGAGCGTCGAGCCGCGGGCCTCGGCCGCGACCACCGGTAGGTAGATCGCGAGCGGATCCGCGACGACGCGATCCTTCCGCTCGAGGATCGCGCGTGAGCGCGGCCCCGGGATCTCGGTCTGCAGATGGATCGCCCGCGTCGTCGCCACGGCCTCACGATAGCCGAGTGAATGGACGAATACTCTCGATACAGCGGCTACAACTGGGGAGCCGCGAGCCCCGGCAGCCGCGGCGCGGCGCCGCCGCGAAGCGCGCCGGGCGTGTAGACCCCGACTCCGTTCCAGAGCATGAATCCGCCTGTCCGCGCGGCCCTGGCCGAGCCGATCTGGGCCTCGACGTCCGCCCGCGTGGACGTCCGTCCGAGCGAGAAGTCCTGCAGCCACGGCACCAGAGCCGCAGCGGCGCCCGCGAGGCGGTCGTGGAAGTCCCGGAGCGAGTGCGCAACCGTTGCTGCCGGCGCCGCGGCCGGGTCCGCGAGGTCGTACTCGCCCGGGTTGTAGTGGGACGGATAGGTCATCGGGTAGATCGCATCCACGATCTTCCCGATCCGCGACGGGAGCTGGCCGATGCCGAGGTCGCGGGTGGCCGAGAGGCCGAAGACGTCCGCAGAGACGCGCACGCCGAGCGGGTGGAGGCGCGAGACGGCGTAGCGGAGGAAGGCGGGGATGGTCGCGTCCCGCGCGCGCGGGTGCGCACCCGGGAACCGCATCGCAGCGAGGTCGCCGTCGCTCGGGAAGCGGACGTAGTCGAACTGGATCTCGTCGAAGCCGGCTTTCGCGGCGGCCACGGCGACG
>DASSGL010000155.1:0-5426 GCA_035693525.1 Gaiellaceae bacterium
CTCGTCGCATCGACGCTGCGCCTGAAGACGGAGGAGAAGCAGCGACTGCTCGAGGAGACGAACGTCGAGCAGCGCCTGCGCGACCTCTCGCTGATCTTGAACCGCGAGCTCGAGGTGTTCGAGCTCGGCACGCGGATCCAGTCGCAGGTGCAGTCGGAGCTCGAGAAGGGGCAGCGCGAGTTCTACCTGCGCCAGCAGCTGAAGGCGATCCAGGAGGAGCTCGGCGAGAGCGACCCGGAGCAGGCGGAGGTCGCCGAGCTCAAGGAGCGGTTGGAGGCGCTCAAGTTGCCGGAGGTGGTGGAGAAGGCGGCCATGCGCGAGCTCGCGCGGCTCGAGCGGCTTCCGGCCGCGGCAGCCGAGTACGGCGTCATCCGCACCTATCTCGACTGGATCGCGACGTTGCCCTGGGGGAAGACGACGACGGACAACCTCGACCTCGACCACGCACGTCTGGTGCTCGACGAGGACCACTACGACCTCGAGAAGGTGAAGGATCGAATCGTCGAGCATCTCGCCGTCTCGAAGCTCCGAAACGACCCGTCCGGCCAGATCCTCTGCTTCGTCGGGCCGCCCGGTGTGGGCAAGACGTCGCTCGGTCAGTCGATCGCCCGAACGCTCGGACGCGAGTTTGCGCGACTCTCGGTCGGAGGCGTTCGCGACGAGGCGGAGATCCGCGGTCACCGGCGAACGTACATCGGCGCGCTGCCTGGCTCGATCATCCGAGCGCTACGCGACGCAGAGTCGATGAACCCCGTGCTGCTCATCGACGAGATCGACAAGATGGGCGCGGACGTTCGGGGCGATCCGGCCTCCGCGATGCTCGAGGTTCTGGATCCCGAGCAGAACAAGGCCTTCCGCGACCACTACCTCGACCTGCCGTTCGACCTCTCGAAGGTGCTCTTCATCTGCACCGCCAACACGGTCGAGACCATTCCGCGCCCGCTCCTCGACCGGATGGACGTGATCGCGCTCTCCGGCTACACCGAGGACGAGAAGCTCGGGATCGCAAAGCGCTACCTCGTGCCGAAGCAGATCGCGGAGCACGGCCTCGAGCCCGGCCTCCTGACGATCTCGGACAACGCGCTCCGCCTCGTCGTCCGCGAGTACACCCGCGAGGCGGGCGTGCGCGGGCTCGAGCGGCGCCTGGCCGACCTGTGCCGCAAGGCGGCGCGGAAGGTCGCCGAGGGGTTCGGCGGGAGGATCCGGATCGGCGAGCGACGCGTTCGCGCGTGGCTCGGGCCGCGCCGGTTCTCGGCCGAGGTGCGGCGCCGGACGGCCGATCCGGGCGTCGCCACCGGCCTGGCGTACACCGAGGCAGGCGGCGACGTGCTCTTCATCGAGGCGGCCGCGTATCCCGGCACGGGGAAGCTGACGATCACCGGCCAGCTCGGCGAGGTCATGCAGGAGTCGGCGCAGACGGCGCTCACGTGGGTGCGCTCGCACTCGGACCGGCTCGGGATCGCCTCAGGCTGGTTCGGCGACCACGACGTTCACGTCCACGTGCCGGCCGGTGCGGTTCCGAAGGACGGCCCGTCGGCCGGGATCACGATCGCCACGGCGATTGCGTCGCTCGTGCGCGGGCTTCCCGTGTCGGAGGACGTCGGGATGACCGGCGAGATCACGCTGACTGGGCAGGTGCTCCCGATCGGCGGCGTGCGGGAGAAGGTGCTCGCCGCCCAGAGAGCCGGGCTCGGGCGCGTGATCCTGCCGAGCGAGAACGAGCACGACCTCGACGAGCTCCCGAGTGATACGCGGCGCGAGCTCGACTTCGTCCTGGTCGACTCGATCGACCAGGTGCTGGACGCAGCTTTCGACGGCAGCATGAGCCGCGCCGCGCCGCGCGCACTGCCCGATCGCCGTCGAGCGGCGGCTACGCGGCGTTGAAGCTCGAGAAGAGGAGCGAGCACGGGTCGCCGGTGTCGCCGGAGCACACGAGCTGGTACTCGCGCTTGCCGACGAGCACGAAGCCGATGCGCATCGCAGTGCCCTTGCTCGCGAAGCGGTAGGCCCTGATCTTCCGGCCGGCGACGACGGTGGTCACGCTCTCGTCGAGCTTCCCTCCTGATCGCGCTGCGAGCCGGGCGGCGACGCGGTCGAGCTCCTTTGCCGTCCGGTCGAAGAGCTTCGGGTCGTACGGCTTCAAGAGCGTGTACCTGGTCACCGAGACCAGGGAGTCTCCTTGCGAGGCGACGAGCGCATGCGCCGTCCGCCTCACCGTCCAGTCCTTCGGAGCCGAAAAGCTGAAGCCCGGCCCGTGGACGAGGCGCCCTGCCGCGGCTTGCGGCTGCGACGAGCCTCCGCAGCCTGCGAGAATGAAAAGCACGGCGAGGGGTAGAGGTGCCCTCGCCAGCCAACGAAAGGAACCGCCGACAATGGCCAAGACGAGAGACAAGGTCTCGGACGCGGCGAGCAACGCCAAACCGTACCTCGACCGCGCACTCCACGACGAAGAGCTGCGAGACAGCGTGCGCAACGCCTACAGCTCCGCGCGCACGGTCTACGACGAGCTCATCGGGAGGCGCGGCGTGACGGGCGTGGCGAGCCGCGTGGCGACCGACAAGGACATCCAGGACGAGCTTCGATCGACGATCGCGGAGCTGCGCCGGGCAGCCGGTCGGGTGCAAGGCCGCCAGGAGCGGAAGGGGCGGGCCGGCGGACTGCTGTTCCTCGGCATCGTCCTCGGCATTCTCTTCAACCCGATGACCGGCCCCCAGACGCGGAAGTGGCTGTCGAACCGCCTGTTCGGCGGCGACGACGACTTCACGTACCAGGGCGGCGGCGGGAACGGCTCGGCGACGGGCTAAGGACCACCGGTCGAAGACCGGACGGGCTTCGAGGTGGGTTGCTGCGCAGAGGGCAGCAGCAGCCCACCTTCCCCTTCGGTCGCCGAGGGTCTCATCGCCCGCTCGAGCGACGCGGGGTCGAGCCCGCTCGCGGACGAGATGTCGCTCTCCTGAAGGAGGATCGCGCCGGCCTTCGGCGCATTCGCGTTCCCGGCAGGCAGCCACCCGGAGGCAGCGTCGAAGCGCACGTCCTGAAGCCGCTGCCACGCATCGAGGTACCGCGTCGGGTTGACCGCCCCGTCGTAGCCGAGCCCGAGGAGTTGGACGGGATGTACCTCGAAGTGGAGGTGATACGGGGTGCCCTGCGCGTCTCCCGTGTTGCCGACGAAGCCGAGCACGTCGCCCGCATTGACGACGGCCCCGTTCACGGCCAGCGGCGAGTACGCCGAGAGGTGTGCGTAGTAGTACTCCCAGCCGCGGTCGTCTCGTAGCCAGAGGCGCCACCCGCCGACGTCGTTCCAGCCGACCGAGAAGACCGTGCCGTGCGCGACCGCCAGGATGGGCGCGCCGAGCGCGGCGAAGATGTCGTCGCCGTGGTGCCAGCCGCCGGGGACGTCGCTACGGAGCGCGCCGTAGGTGTCCGAGTACGACGACTGCCCGAAGACCGGGAACACGTAGCCCTGCCCGTTCTGCTTAGGCGTCACGTTCAGCGGGCGCGACAGCACCGGCGGCACGCCGGTCTTCTTCGGCTCGTGGGGCTTGGCCGTCGTCGTCGTCCCGGCTGTCGTCGTCGGTTGCGACGCCGTCGTCGGGATCGGAGCCTCCTCGCTCGCCTGCGCGTTCGCCTCGGCGTAGCCGATCTGGATCTCGCTCTGCGCGGGGAGGCCGCCGTGGTCGGCGGTGAGGAAGACGTCGAGCGCCGTCATGAAGTCGCGATGTCCGGGCGTCGGGGTGTCGACGCGTTGGCCCTTCTGCTCGAGCGCGATCGCGTATCCCCAGTCGGCGAGCGGGATCTGCTGGTTCGGGCCCGGCGTGATCGGTTGCCCCAGGACGACGAGACCCGCGAGCGCGCTCGAGCCGGTGTCGCCCGACGCGCTCGATGTCCCGGCACTGGCGTGCACCTCGCCCGTGGCGCTCTCCGCCGTGATCTCCCCGTTGAAGAGCGAGAGCGACGACACTTCGGAGGTCGCCCCGGCACTCGCCTGGGCACCGCTCGCCGCCGAGACGCTCGTCGTCGACGAGGCCGTCGTCGCGACCGAGCCGTCGGCCGGGTAGGCAAACGCGCCGTCGTACGCGACGGCGTCGGCGGGCGCGGTGAGAACGCGGCTCGATGCGCCTGCCTGGCCCGGGACGACGATCCTGATCGCCCAGGCGCGTGCGCTGGCGCCCGCAGAGCGATCGGCCGAGCTCTCCGAGGCCCCGAGCGCGAGCACGAGCGCCAGGGCGGCCGCAACGGCCGGAAGCGCAGGGAGACGGCGAGCGATCCTCACAGGCGTCGACCGAAGTATGGGCGATGCCCTCTGACATCGCACCGAGGCCCTCTACTTGCGCAGGCCGGCTACGTGTTCCCCAACCGCTCGCGTGCGAACTTGCGAAAGCGCTCGCGGGCCTCGTCGTCGGGGCCGAGCGGCCCGTCGTCGGCGTAGGTCGGGTCGGCGGCGATCTCCTCCGCGACGGCGCGAACCTCGGCGGTCAGGGCGTCGTGGTGGCGCGGCTCCCGCAGAAGTGCGTCGATCCAGCTCTCGGAGCCGTCGTACGCCGGAACGTCGTTGTCGAAGAGGAGCTGCCCGAGCACGATCCCGCAGCGGATGTAGGCAAACGTCCGGAACGGGAGAATCCTGTGCGACGACTCGACGAGCCGCGCGATCTCGGGATTCTCGTCGACGATCGACTGGACGATCGAGCCGATCGGCTCGTCGACCAGCGGGATCCAGAGCTCGTCGGGCTCGGCCATCGCCGAATTATGGCGACTTTGCCCTGGCCTGCCACGCGATCTGGACCGCGGTCACGAGCATGAGGCAGGCGAAGAGCTTCCGCAGGACGTGCTCGGGCAGGTGCACGGCGAGCTGGGCGCCCCCGACCGCGGCTCCAATGGACGCGACCCCGATCACGATCGCCGGCCGAACGCGGAGGTGCCCGTAGCGCCGTTGCCGCCAGACGCCGACGAGCACGGTCGGGATGATCGCGAGGAGCGACGTCGCCTCCGCGTGTACCTGGGTGAGCCCGAGCCAGGTGAGGGTCGGCACGAAGAGGATTCCACCGCCGACGCCGAAGAGGCCGGCGAGGACGCCGGCGGCCACGCCGAGCAGGGCGGCGAGCGCGTAGCTCATTGGAGCAGCATCCGAATCGCGATCGCGACGAGCAGCGCGGCGAAGAGCAGCGAGAGCGTTCGCACCGGCAACCGCTGCTGCAGTGCGCTCCCCCCGGCTGCTCCGAGCGCTGCCGGCACCCCGAGAAGCAGCGCGTACGCGGGCTCCACGTCGCCGTGAAAGGCATACGCGGCGACGCCGGCGGTGGCGGTGATGCCGATCGCGGCGAGCGACGTCGCCGTCGCAGGACGGAGCTCCCACCGCTCGACGATCAAGAGCAACGGCACGATCACGATCCCGCCCCCGACCCCGAAGAGTGCGCTGAAGAAGCCGG
>DASSGL010000156.1:0-3937 GCA_035693525.1 Gaiellaceae bacterium
TCGGCGTCGCCGCCGCACTCCTCATCGACGCGACGATCATCCGCTCCGTCGTCCTGCCGAGCACGATGAAGCTCCTGGGGGATTGGAACTGGTACCTGCCCCGGTGGCTCACGTGGCTGCCGCGGCTCGAGGTCGAGGGCGATGCCAGGGAGCAGCATCCCTCCGCAGCTCGTCCGGCCCTGGAGTAAATGCCTGTCAGGCCGCGGCGAGCACCGGTTCGCCGCCCGCGCGCGCGATCGCGTCGTCGATCGCTCCGGTGGGGTCGCGGAGCACGGGCCCGTGGCCGACGGCGAGGACGGCCGGCTCGAGTGCGCGCAACGTACGAGCCGACTCGAGATCCATCGACTTGTCCCAGGTCGCCATGGCCGCGAACGGGAAGCGCCAGTAGAAGTGGTTCGAGACGGCGGCGCGCCCGTACGTCGTGTAGACGTCGCCAACGATCACCGTGCGGTCGCGCGTGTCGAGGAAGGAGACATGACCCGGGGTGTGGCCCGGAGTTGCGACGACCTCGAGGCTGCCGACCCGGTCGCCGGCCGAGAGCCGCACGTCCGGGACGGTTCGCAGCTTCGGCCAGCTGCCGGGGAGCTTGCCCTCGACGACCTTATCGCCGGCATGGATGCGGGCGTCGAGCTCAGGCATGAGCACCTCGACCGAGTCGCCGAGGCGGTCCTTGAGCGCGTCGAGCGCGCCCACGTGGTCTCCGTGGCCGTGGGTGAGCGCGATCCTTCGGATCGTCCCGCCCGCCTCGTTCGCGGCGGCGAGGAGCGCGTCGGCCGCATCGCCCATCGTCGTGTCGACGAGCGTGAAGCCGTCGTCCTCGCGCACGAGGAAGGCGTTGACGAAATGGAAGCGGGTGAGCTGGGTGATGGCGGGCGTGACCTGCGTCGTCTTCATCTGTCCTCCGAGGGTGCCTGCGCCAACAACCGTAGCCAGCCCGGCACGACTACGAGAGGACGCCGATCTCGTCCAGCGATGCGCGCAGCTCCGCCGGGTCGCGGTAGACGCGGAAGGCGCCCGCCCGTGTCAGCTCGTCCTCGCCGTACCCACCGCTCAGGAGCCCGACGCTGAGCATGCCCGCACGGCGGGCCGCGAGCAGGTCCCAGACCGCATCGCCGACGACGTGGCAGTCTGCGGGAGGGACGCCCAGCCGCTCGGCGCACATCAGGAACAGATCCGGCTCCGGCTTCGCTCGGTCGACATCGCCACGCTCGACCACGATCGTCTCCGTGCCGACGTCGAGGGCCTCGAGCGAGGCGTCGATCTCCGGTCGGCGTCCCGAGGTGGCGATGCCGTGCGGGATTCCGTCCGCCCGCAGCTCGCCGAGCAGCTCGATCGCCCCCGGCAGCGCCCGCCGGTGCGGCAGCACCTCGCGAAAGATCTCGCCGTGGCGGCGCTGGAGCGCGTGGGCCTCCTCGCTCGAGAGGGGGCGGCCGATCTCGCGCGCCGCGGCGCGCGCGAAGAGGCCGCCGCTCATCCCGATCCGGCGATGGATCCGCCAGCCGTCGATCGGGAGCCCGAGCTCGGCGAACGCGCGCTGCCACGCGAACACATGCGCGTAGACGGTGTCGACGAGCGTGCCGTCGAGATCGAAGATCAGGGCGCGCTGCGTCCTGCTCAACGGGAGCCGATCCTGGCCACAATCGCAGAGGCTAATGCCGACGACGAATCCTGTATGGCCTGACGCGTCCGAGCTCCGCATCGGCCTCGGCTGCATGCGCCTGTCGACGGATGAGAGCCGCGACGAGGCGCTCGCCGGCGAGACGATCGCGGCGGCCGTGGAGGCCGGCGTCACCGTCTTCGACACCGCGCATGCCTACGGGCTCGGTCAGGCGGATCTCGGACACAACGAGCGGCTGCTCGCCCGCGCGCTCCGCGGGTGCGGCGCCGAGACGAGCGCTCGGATCGCGACGAAGGGCGGCATGTCGCGCATCGACGGCGGCTGGGTTCCCGACGGTCGCGCACGATCGATCGTCGCCGACTGCGAAGCGAGCCTCGCCGGGTTGGACGGCCTGCCGATCGACCTCTACCTCGTTCATGCACCCGATCCGCGAACACCCTGGCGGACCTCGCTGCGTGCGCTGGCGCGCCTGCTCGACGAGGGCTTGGTGGGACGCGTCGGGCTCTCGAACGTCAACCGCCGCCGGCTGGACGAGGCAGTGGACCTCGTTCCAATCACGGCCGTGCAGATCGCGCTCAACCCGTTCGACGACCGCGCGTTGCGCGGAGGAGTCGTCGAGCGGTGTGCCGAGACGGGCATCGCCGTGATCGCCCACTCTCCGCTCGGAGGCCCGAGTCGTGCCGGCCGGCTCGCGCGGAACGAGACGCTGAAGGCCATCGCGGAGGCGCACGGTGCAAGCCCTGCAGAGATCGCGCTCGCGTGGCTGCTTCAGATCTCGCCGACCGTCGTCGCGATCCCCGGCGCTCGGCGACCCGAGACGGCGCGCTCCGCCGCGCATGCCGCGACGCTGCAGCTCGACGAGAGCGAGCGGTCGATCCTCGCGCGCGAGCTCGGCACGCTACGGCCCACTCCGGCCGGGCGGCCGCGCCCGTCCGGTGCTGCGGAGGTGATCCTCGTCATGGGCATCCCAGGGGTCGGGAAAGGCCGCGTGGCCGACGACTACGTCACTCGGGGCTACGTCCGCCTCAACCGCGACGAGCGCGGAGGCTCGCTGCGCGACCTCGCCGACGCGCTCGAGGAGACGCTCTCGTCCGGCACTCGCCGGATCGTCCTCGACAACACGTATCTCACGCGCGCGTCGCGCAGCTACGTCGTCGAGACGGCGACGCGACACGGCGTCGCGACGACGTGCATCTGGATGGACACGCCCCTTGCGCAAGCGCAGGTCAACGTCGTCGAGCGCCTGCTGGAGCGGGTGGGCGCCCTGCCGTCACCCGACGAGCTGCGAACGCTCGTGCGGCGTGAGCCCGGCCTGCTCGCGCCGACGTCCCAGATGCGCACGCTCCGCGAGCTCGAGCCTCCCTCGACCGACGAGGGATTCGCGACCGTGGAGCAGGTGCCTTTCGCACGCGTTCCGTCCGCGGAGCGGACCCGGGAAGGTGTCTTCGTCGCGGCCACGGCCGTCACGAAGCCCGGCTGGAAGGAGCTGCTCGAGCCCACTCGTCGGGAGGTGCCCCACCTGGTGTTCGACTGGAACCCGGACGGCGATTCCGGTGCCCTCGACGACGCCGTCGCGCTTCTGTCAGCACACGTCTCCGGATCGGTCGAAGGAGCGTTGTGCCCGCACCCCGCGGGCCCGCCGAGATGCTGGTGCCGGCCGCCGCTGCCGGGGCTGCCGCTCGCCTTCGCGCGAGCGCATGCCGTCGACCCGTCCCGCTCGACTCTCGTGGGGGTCGGTCCCGCGCATCGGACGCTCGCGGCGACGCTCGGTGCGCGATACGTCGGGCTCTGACGCTACGCATCGAGCCGGAACGGCGGGTATTCGTCCGTCACGAGGATCAGCGAGTACCCGACCACCCGGTTCGTCCACCTGAACACGCCGAGCACGAAGTCGAAGAGGCCGCGCGGATACCGCCCGGTGAAGAGGATCGCGAACCAGGCGATGATCACGGAGACCAGGGCCGCGAGCCAGAGAAAGACGAGGACGATGTAGTGCGGGATCGCGAGCAGCCACTTGACGAGCGGCAGCCAGCGGTTGAGCCCGTTCTTCGCATCCGGGTACGGGAAGTCGAGGGCGACCGACTGCTGCTCGTCGGTCGACGGGTAGCGGTCGTCCATCAGGGCGAGATAGATGCCGATGCGGTTCGAGAACCGCATCAGCTCGCGGTTCCAGTCGAACCACCAGCGCGGGTACTTCTGCCGGAACACGATCATCAGGAGCGGCGCGAGGAAGAGCAGGCCCGCCGTGCCCCCGGCGATCCTCCAGCTGTTCTCGCCCGCCGTGTACGTCCCTTCGTCGCCGCTGAGACTGCCCGCGAC
>DASSGL010000157.1:0-4506 GCA_035693525.1 Gaiellaceae bacterium
GAGCTCTACCGGGCCGAAGGCGAGGACCGCGGCCACCCCGAGTGGTGGGCGGGCATGCGCGTCCTCCACTGGGACTGAGCGATCCCGTGCAACCAGGTTGCTGTGCAACCTGGTTGCAGGTGTTGGCTGAGCATTCGATGCAACCAGGTTGCTGTGCAACCTGGTTGCAGGTGTCGGCGCGCTACGCCACCGGGCTGAGCGCGGCGATCTCGCGCCGTTCGGCGAGCCGCTGCAACGCCTGCGTCTCGATCTGCCGCACGCGCTCGCGGGTGATGCCGAGCCTGCGGCCGATCTCCTCGAGCGACTTCGGCTCCTGCTCTGCATCGAGGCCGTAGCGCATCCGGACGATCTCCTGCTCGCGCGGCGGCAGCGTCCGGATCGCGCGGTGCAGCGCATCGTCGCCGAGCGCAAGGACGACCTCCTCCTCGACGTTGCCCGCATCGTGCGCGACGAGGTCGCCGAACGCCGTGTCGCTCTCTTCGCCGAGCGTCTTGTCGAGGCTCGCGACCGTCCGCGCCGCGGTACGCGTCTCCTTCACGTGCTTGACGCTGAGCTTCGCGAGCTTCGCGACCTCCTCGTCGGTCGGGCTGCGCTCGAGCTTCAGCGTCAGCTCCCGCTCGGCGCGCGCGATCTTCTGCTCGCGCTCGACGATGTGCACCGGGATGCGGATCGTGCGCGACTTGTTCGCCACGCCTCGCTGCACGGCCTGACGGATCCACCATGTCGCGTACGTCGAGAACTTGAACCCGCGGCGCCAGTCGAACTTCTCGACCGCGCGGATCAGGCCGATGATCCCCTCCTGGATCAGGTCGATCAGGGGGAGGCCGTGGCCCTGGTACTTCTTCGCGATCGAGACGACGAGCCGCAGGTTCGAGTTGACCATCCTGTCCTTCGCGGCGCCATCGCCCCGCTCGATGCGCTTCGCGAGCTCGATCTCCTCGGCCGCGGTCAGCAGCGGGTAGCGGCCCGCCTCGTTCAGGAAGAGCTGGAGGGAGTCGGTCGTCATCGCCGCGACCTCGCCGTTCACGTAGGTCGGCTCCTCGGCCTCCGGCAGGCCGCAGTCGTCGGTCAGCTCGATGCCCCGCTCCTCGATCTGCTCGTAGAGGCCGCTCAGCTCCTCCTCGTCGAGCTCGAGATCCTGGGCGAGAGCGTTGAAGGCCGACATGTTGATGCAGCCGATTTCCTCGCCGTACTCCATAAGGATGCGTAACTGCCGTTCGCTGCTCATGGGGAGCCTTATTCCAGACACGGCGCGGGGCTAACCCGCGAGGTTCGATGCCGCCGGCCGGGGTACACTCACCGCGTGCACCACGGCGTCTGGGAGCTCGTCTTCCTCATGG
The DNA here is from genome assembly GCA_035693525.1 of Gaiellaceae bacterium. Lineage (GTDB taxonomy): Bacteria > Actinomycetota > Thermoleophilia > Gaiellales > Gaiellaceae > Palsa-739. Next base: position 1,341 of record DASSGL010000157.1, read on the forward strand.
TGATCCTGAAGATCCCGATCGTGTATCTCTGTGCCGTCGTGTACTACGCGATCAAGGCAACGCCCAGGCCCGGCGAGGGCGCGGCCGTCACCGCCAAGCTCGGCCCGGAGGCCGGCCCCGGCAGCGGTGGGCGGCGCCTGCACCCGCGGAACCTGCGGCCTCGGCCGCACGGCGGTCCGGTTCGCAGATATCCGCGCGTGCCTCAGGCGGCTCACGCGCGCGCCGAGGCAGGACGGCCCGGCCGGCGGCGGGAGCGCGAATAAGCGCCTACGACGAGACCTCCGGGACGCGGCCGGCCGATACGGTCGCCGGCTTCCTCGCAGCCTTCGCGATCACCATCGGGCTGATCGGCCTCGTCTGGCATCCGCTCCGGCTGATCATCCCGGCGATGCTCGTCTCGCTCATCGCTGCGGCGATGGGCGGGCGGTATCAGCGGCTTGCATTCGCGGCCGTGCTGATCGTGGGGGCATGCTTTTTCTTCGGGATGATCATCGCCGTCGTCACGTCGCACCCGCTCTGGTAGCGCCGCACCCGCTGCTACAACAAGACGTGAAATGACCGGGCCCGAGGTCGACGGACTCAACACGGGCTACGCGGCCCTGCTCCTCGAGGAGTACCTCGAGAACCCGGACGCCGTTCCGGCGGAGTGGCGTGCGCTCTTCGAGAACGCGCCCGAGAAGGCCCTCGCGCTCCAGCCTGGACTTGCGCGCCTCCTGTCCCGCCTCCAGGCGGCCGCCGGCAACGGGCATCCACCGGTGGCGCCGGAGCCGCCCACGCCGACCCTCGCTGCGCCGGCGGCGCCCGACGACGAGCTGGTGGGCGGAGTCGCGGCAGCGATGTCGCTCGTGAAGGCGTTCCGAACCCACGGCCATCTCGCGGCGCGGATCGACCCGCTCGGCTCCGAGCCGGCCGGCGACCCGGCGCTCGAGCCGGAGCGGCTGATCCCGAAGCTGACGCCGGAGCTCATGGCCCGCATCCCCGCCCGGCTGCTGCGGCTCTCGGTCGGCGCCGAGACGCTGGCCGACGCGTACCCGCGTCTGCAGGAGATCTATTGCGGCCCGATCGCGTACGAGATCGAGCACATCTCCGACCACGAGGAGCGGGTCTGGTTGCGTCAGGCGATCGAGTCGGGCCGCTACCGGCAGCCGCTGGGCGCGGAGCGGCAGGTCGCGCTCCTCGCGAGGCTCAGCCGCGTCGAGGGGATGGAGCACTACCTCCGGCGCGCCTTCCTCGGTCAGAAGCAGTTCTCGATCGAAGGGCTCGACGTGATGGTGCCGATGCTCGACGAGGCGATCGAGGTCGCGTCCGACACCGGCGCGCACGAGGTCGTGATCGGCATGGCGCACCGAGGCCGCCTCAACGTGCTTGCGCACGTCGTCGGACGGCCGTACGAGGTCATCCTCCGCGAGTTCGAGGGCGAGCGCACGATCGAGGCGGTCGTCGTCAGCGAGGAGGGTGGAAGCGGCGACGTGAAGTACCACCTCGGCGCGGCGGGGACGCGGACGACCCGGGCCGGCGACATCACGGTCACGCTCGCGGCGAACCCAAGCCATCTCGAAGCAGTCGACCCAGTCGTCGAAGGTCGGGCTCGTGCGGAGCAGACCGATCGCTCCACGCGCGAGGGCTACCACGACCCGACGGTCGCGCTGCCGATCCTCATCCACGGCGACGCCTCGTTCGCGGGCCAGGGGGAGGTGGCCGAGACGCTGAACCTCCAAGGCCTCGCCGGGTACTCGACGGGCGGCACACTGCACCTGATCGCAAATAACCAGGTCGGCTTCACGACCGACCCGGAGGACGGCCGTTCGACGCGCTACTCGAGCGACCTCGCGAAGGGCTTCGACATCCCGATCATCCACGTCAACGCCGACGACCCGGAGGCCGCGCTGTCGGCGATCGCGCTGGCGATGGCATACAGAGAGCGGTTCGGCCACGACGTCGTCGTCGACCTGGTCGGGTACCGCAGGCACGGGCACAACGAGCAGGACGAGGCGGCGTATACGCAGCCGCTCCTCGCGGCCGCGATCGCCGAGCACGCGACGGTGCGCGAGCTGTATGCGCGCAGGCTCGTCGACGCGGGCGTGGTCACGCCGGAGCAGGCGGACGAGCTCGAGTCCTCGGTGCTGCGGGAGATGAAGGATGCCCACGAGGGGCTGAAGGAGTTGTTCGGCCTCCACCCGGACGCGTTACCCGACGGCCGCATTCCGGCACTCACCGAGGGCCGCGTGCTGACGGCGGTGCCTGCCGACCGGCTGCGCGCGCTTAACGAGCAGCTGCTGCGCACGCCGGAGTGGTTCACGCCGCATCCGAAGCTGATGAAGCAGCTCGAGCGCCGCAGAGAGGCCCTGGACCAGGGCGGCATCGACTGGGGGCAGGCGGAGGCGCTCGCGTTCGCCTCGCTCCTCGTGGACGGCATACCGGTTCGCATCACCGGCCAGGACACCGAACGCGGCACGTTCTCGCATCGCCATGCGGTCTTGCACGACGTCGCGACCGGTGGGACGTACACGCCGATGCAGCACCTCGACCAGGCGGCGGCGTCCTTCGAGATCCACAACTCGCCGCTCTCGGAGTACGCGTGCCTCGGGTTCGAGTACGGCTACTCCGCCGCCGCGCCGGAGGCCCTCGTCCTCTGGGAGGCGCAGTTCGGCGATTTCGTCAACGGCGCGCAGATCATCATCGATCAGTTCATCTCGGCCGGCCTGTCCAAGTGGGGCGAGAGCACGCGGCTGACGCTGCTGCTGCCGCACGGATACGAAGGCAACGGCCCGGAGCATTCGAGCGCGCGGCTCGAGCGGTTCCTGCAGCTGGCCGCGCAGGAGAACATCCGCATCGCGAACTGCACCACGGCCGCCCAGTACTTCCACCTGCTGCGGCGGCAAGCGCTCGACGTCACGGCGCGCCCGCTCGTCGTCATGACGCCCAAGGGGCTGTTGCGCTTGAAGCAGGCGGGGTCGACTCTGGACGAGCTCGCGAACCGTGAGTTCCAGCCGGTGATCGACGACCCGCGGGCCGACCCGGAGGCCGTGACGCGGCTCGTCTTCTGCCAGGGGAAGGTGTACTACGACGTCGTCGGCCACGAGGATCGCGCGCGCGCCGAGTCGGTCGCGGTCGCGCGGCTCGAGCAGCTCTACCCGTTCCCGGTCGAGGAGGCCGCGGCTGTGTT
>DASSGL010000158.1:0-8706 GCA_035693525.1 Gaiellaceae bacterium
CGAGGGCAAGGCGCTTCATGTCGAATGCATACCCGGCAAAAGCAGGCGCGGATCGCCGCTGATGATAGCGTCGGCGCCCGCTCCCACCAGAGCGGCGTCGCCGCACGGGGCCCCATCAGCGGTCTCTGCGGATGACGACGACGGCGAGGTCGTCGCCGAGCTCGCCCCCCGCGTAGCGACGCGCATCTTCGGCAATCGCGTGCGCGAGCTGCGCGGGCGAGAGCGTTCGCTTCTCCGCGAGCAGAGCATCGAGGCGCTCGACGCCGTACATCTCGCCGCGGCGCCGCGCCTCGACGACGCCGTCGGTGTAGAGCACGATCGTCGCACGCGGCGGCAGGTCGGCCCGCACCTCCTCGTAGTCCTGACCGGCCTCGATGCCGAGCACGAGCCCCGTCGCATCGAGAGCGCGTACCGTGCCGTCGGCGAGGAGGAGGCGCGGCGCGGGATGACCGGCGCTCGCGCTCGCGACCTCGCCGCGCGCGGGATCGACTGCGAGGTACGCCATCGTGATGAACTTGCCCGGTGCGATCTCGTCGACCACGACGTCGTTCGCATGCGCGAGGAAGTCGCCCGGCTCCGGATGCTCGCGCGCCAGCGAGCGAAAGACGAACTTCGCCATCGCCATGTCGGCGGTCGCTTCGACGCCGTGCCCCGTCACGTCACCGAGCACGACGGCCAGCCGGCCGTCGTCGAGCTCGAGGAAGTCGTAGACGTCCCCGCCGACGTCGACGCGCGCGGAGGACTCGTACACCTCTCCCACCTCGAGCCCCGGCACGCTCGGCTGCTCGCGAGGCAGGAGCGAGCGCTGCATCGTGTCCGCGAAGGCCTTCTGCTGCTGATACAGGCGCGCGTTGTCGATCGCGAGGGCCGCCTGGCCGGCGATCGCGAGGCCGGCGTCGATCGCATCGTCGCCGATCGGGTTGCCGGGCCGGAACGAGAAGATCGTCAGCGCGGCGATGGTCTCCGCCGACGTCGACACGGGAACGACTGCAGCCGTCCAGCCGCGTGCGAGAAACGGCTCGAGGATCTCGTGCCCGCGTGCTATCCGGTACGGACGCGCGTTGCGGAAGAGCCGCTGCACCGGTCGCGACCCGAACGGCTCCGGCCGGAAGATGATCGCGCGCGCAGCCGCATCGAGGTGTGCGTCCTTCACGTACATTGCCCGCGGCACGAGCTGCTCGCGTCGCTCGTCCGGCATCTCGATCAGCGCCGCGTCGACGTCGAGCACGTCGACGACGGTCGTCGCGAGTGCGTCGAGCGTCTTTTCGAGAGATAGCTCCTGGGCGAAGGAGCGGGAGATCTCGTAGAGCGCACCGAGTCGCCGAGCCGCCTCTCGCTCGGATGCGAGCGCAGCCTCGCGCTGGGCGCTCAGCTCGGTCGCGCGCTCGTGCAGCTGGGCGTTCTGCACGGCGACGGCGAGCTGCCCGGCGAGCGCCGCCAGCAGCTCGGCCTCGTTCTCCGACGGGGTGCGACCGCGCTCCGGATAGACCGCGAGAAGACCCACCACCTCGTCGCGCACGCGGAGCGGCGCCGCCAGGGCGACGGTGATGCCCGACTCGCGAGCCGCCTCGCGCGCGTCGCGGAGCCGCTCGTCGGCACCTGCGTCGGCGACGACGATCGTGGTGCGGCTGCGCGCGGCTCCGAACGCGAGGTCGAGCAGCCGCTCGGCGACGCGTGGGTGCGGGCCCGCGAGCCCGCGACCGGCGGCGGCCGTCAGCCTGTGCTCGTCGGCGCGAAGGTAGAGGGCGACACGCTCGACGCCGAGCAGTGCGGCGACCCGCTCGACCGCAGTCTCCAGCGTGTGCGCAAGCGAGAGCTCCGCGGTCGCCTGGCCGACGACGGCGAGGAGGGCGCGGGTGCGCTCGAGCTCGAGCTGGAGCGAGCGGCCGCGAGCGCTTGCGCGGAGCGCGCGGGCCGCCCGGACGCCGAAGGTCGCGAGCAGCCCGAGCTGGACTGCGTCGGGCTCGTCGCCCACCGGGAAGAGGAGCTGCAGCAGGCCGACCGGGGGCTGGCCGAGCGACAACGTCGTCGAGACGCTGCAGCCGGCGGGTAGGCCGTCGGCCGTGACGGCGCTCAGCGGCCCGTTCTCCTCGAGCGCCGCGGTTGCCAGCTCGCGCGCAACCTCGACGGAGGCCGACGGATCGAGCCCGTATGAAGCGGCGAGCTCGAGCCCGTCCTCCCCGCGCTGCCAGACGATGCCGACCGGTGCTTCGACGACCGTCGCGGCGAGCCGCACGACCTCGCCTGCGGTGTCGGCCTCGTCGATCGCGGCGGCGAGCGCCTCGCCCGCGAGCTCCAGCGCCGGACGGGCCAGCGGCGCGTCGGCGAGCGCGCCGTCGAGGGTGAACGCGCGGAGGACGAGCGCCGTCGCGGACGCCGCGAGCTCGGCTCCGGCGCGCTCGACTTCCGAGAACGGCGCTCCGGCCCGGAAGAGCTCGAGCGAGGCGAGCCGGCCCCCGCTTCGTACCGGCACGAGCAGGAACGCGCGCGCCGCCGCACGGCCTGCAGCGCGGCGGATCGCGCCCGGCGCGGCGCTGAGGTCGTCGGTCGGCTCGGCAGGCAGCTCGTCGGCCGGGAGCCGCGTGCCCTCGAGCTCGGCCGCGAGCGCCGCCGGGCCGGCGACGGCGACCGCCTCGAGCACGTCGCCCGACTGCGTCCTGACGAGCGCGAGATCGGCGCCGGCGGCCACGCGCGCGGCCTCGGCGAGGGCAGCCAGCGCCTCGCCCTGCGACTCGCGAACGGCGGCCGAGCCGGCCGCGCGGGCCAGCGCGTCGAGAGCCTCCCGCGAGGCGCTCGCGGTCCCCTGGTCGGCACGAGTGACCACCGCTGCCAAGTATCGCGGGCAATTAGAATCCGCGGGTGGCATCGCCCGCGCCCGACGACCCGGAGCTGCCGGTCGACCCAGCGACGATCGAGCTCCGCTACCGCTACCACCGGGCCCGCCGGCGTGCTCGTGTCTACGCTCGGCAGGAGAGCCGCCTCGCGCAGTATCGGTTCTACATCCTGCTGATCGTTCTGCTCGCGATCGCCGTCGCGTTTCTCGTCGGCAGCTGGCGCGAGGTGCAGCGCCTCTTCGGGCTGTAGCGTCGCACGCCCTCGTTCGAATTCGCCCATACTGCGCACGATGCAGACGCCGGAGCCCATCCCGCCGTCCAGGACCGAGGAGCGACGGCCGGCCGCGCGCCCCGTCGTGCCGGGTTACTGGGGTGAGCGTCTCGCCTGGGTCGCCGGGCTCGTGCTCATGATCTCGGCGTTCACAGGCTGGTACTCGGGCAGCCAGGCGGACGGGCTCACGCTCTCGGTCACCGGCTGGCACACGGGAGCGCTCGGCAAGCTCGTCTTCTTCGCGGGGCTCGCCGCGCTGATCCTCGAGGCGCTGCGCGAGGCGGGCATCGAGCTTCCCGCGACCGTTCCCGAGAGCCTCGTGCTGATCGCGCTGGGCTCCCTCGCGACGATCTTCGTCCTGATCAGGCTCATCTCGATCCCCGACACGTTCTTCGCCACCGCCGGTCGAGGCATCGGGCTCTTCATCTCGCTCGCCGCGGCCATCGCACTGATCGGCGCCGGGCTGTTGCGAGCAGCAGAAGAGCTGTAGCGATCCCGATCGCCGCACCGCCGACGACGTCGAGCGGGAAGTGCACGCCGACATAGAGGCGCGAGTACGCGATCGCGAGGGCGAGGAGGTAGAACGCCGGCGCCGCGCGCGGCTCGAGCCGGGCGAGCACCGTCGCTCCGGCGAACGCAGTGGCGGCGTGACCCGAGGGGAACGAGTCACTCCGCGGAATCGCGACGAGCGGATCGGTGTGCGTCGGCCGCTGCTCGCCGACGGCGGCCTTGACGATCGAGGCGATGCCGTCCGCCGCGGCGACGGCCAGCAGGACGAGCACAAAGGGCGACGTCCGCCGCCAGACGATCGCGAGCACGAGCCCGATCGCGAGCCAGATGAAGCCGTGGGAGCCCACGCGGGTGAGCCACACGAAGACCTGATCGAGCGGGTGCCACCGATGGTCGACGACCCAGCGCTCGGCGTGCCGGTCCCAGCTCGTCAGCGACCGGCCGCCGTCACACGGGGGCGATCTGCTTCGTCTGGTCGATCAGGCGAGGAAGGTCGAACGGCTTGCCGACGAACGCGTGTGCACCGCCGGTTGCCGCCTGCGACCGTGCCTCCTCGTCGGCCTGCCCGCTGAACATGACGACGGGGATCGCACCCGGGCCGTACTGCTCCTGGATTCGGCGGAGCATCTCCCACCCGTCGACGTGCGGCATCATCACGTCCAGCAGCACGAGGTCGGGCTTCGCCTCCTCGATCGCGTCGAGGCCCTCGGACGCGCTCGCGGCCTCTCGCACGGTGTAGCCCTCGAACTCGAGGTTGACGCGCACGAGCTCGCGGACGGCGTCGTCGTCGTCCACGAGGAGGACGAGCGGCCCCGCCTTCGGGCGTCCGCCCGGGCCGGAGCGGTCGAGGAAGGCCTCGAGGTCGGCCCGCCGGTAGCGGCGATGGCCTCCGGGCGTGTAGAAGGCCGGGACCCGGCCGTTGTCGGACCATTTCCGGATCGTGCTCTGCGCCACCCCGAGGAATCTCGCCGCCTGGCCGAGGGTGAGCCATTCGCTGTCGTCGCGGTGCGCCATTGCCGAGAATCTGTCCAAAGCTTCCACTTTGTACACCTTGCCGGGTCAGGGGAGGATGGTTTTCGTCGTTGTAACGGACAAGTCCGGTTTTGGGTTGTCGTGTAGGGCCATGCCGAGGGCGAGCCCGATCGCGAAGACGACCGTGGCAGCGACGATCCCGACGATCACCGCGGCATGGGGCCGCCTGCGCCGGCGACGGCGCGGCCTGCGGGCGGGCGGCACGGTCACGACAGATAGTCGACCGCGCCGCGCTGGTACGCGTGGAACGCGGCCGCGAGGACGAGTGCGAGGTCGCGAGGCCAGCCCGGCGACGGCGCCCGCTCCTCGACCACCTCGCGCCCCCACCGCTCCGCGTCGCGGTAGGCGTCGGCGAGCTCGTCGAGCGTGTACGTCTGGCCGACGCGCTTCTTGAGCTCGTCGGTGACGACCTCGATCTGCTCGACGAGGCGCAGGTAGCGCGCGGGGTCGCTCCGCTCGGCCTCGAGCCGGCGGACGCCTTCCTCCCACTCCTGGCGGACGAGCGTCGTACCGTCTGCGGACATTGGGCGTCCGATGCTAGCCGCGTTCCATGCAACACCGGTCCGGCCAGAGCGGCTCGATCTCCGCGACGATGCGCTCGCCGAGCTCGTAGCCGGGATTCGCGAGCGCGAACGCCGCGTGAGCGTGCAGGCACTTGAGCGAGCCCGCACGGCCTGCCCCGCCGACGCCCAGCGCGAGGGACGCACCGCCGTCACGGCAGGTGCCTCCGGCAGCGAGCGCGATCCGGATCGAACGTTGCAGGTCGTCCGCGCGCGCACGGCTCGCCGCGAGCTCGGGGTCGTCGTCGGCAGCCCGCGTCCAGCGTTCGACGCCGCCTGCCGCCTCGAGCCGCGACAATGCGGCGACGAGATGCCGGCACGTCACGTAGTACGTCGTCGGGAACGGCTCGCCGTCGGGGTCGTACGGGCTCTGCTCCGTGACCGCCGGACGACCGAACGGGCAGCGCACGACGACGCGACGAAACGCGCGCGGCTCACGTCCGATCTGTCGTGCAACGACGTCGCGGTCAGCGTCCACGGTGGGCCATCATGCTGGCCCGCAGGCGCCGCCGCCACTCGTCGATGCCCTTGACGATGAAGAGGTGCTCGCCCGGCTTGACGTAGCCGAGCGCACGCGCCTCGCGTGCGACCGTGTCGAGCGAGGTCGATGCGCCGAGCCGATGCTCGAGCCGCTGCTTCTCCCGCTGCAATGACTGCACCGCCGCGCGCTTCTGCGCGAGCTCGCCCCGCGCGTCGACGTACGCCTTCAGCGGACGGTAGTAGAGGAGCCCGACGAGCAGGAGCACGCCGACGGCGACGTACCGGCGGACGACGGCAGAGCGAGAAGGACGGCGGCGTGCCATCCCGGGAGACTTCGCTATTCGAACGAGACCCCCTGCAGCGAGCAAGCGGTGCCTGACACGCCGCTGCGCGGCGAGTCAGGTACCAGAGGCTGGTGTCTGGCTCCCGCGAAGCGGGTGCCTGACACCGCTTTTGGGCTTTGGCTACGCGATGTCGACCTTGATGACGTTCGTCGAGCCGGGCAGGTTGACCTGGGTGCCGGCGGTGATGACGACGCGGTCGCCGGCGTCGATGAGGCCTGCTTCCCGCGCGGCACGGACCGAGGTGTTCCACAGCTCCTCGACGTCCTTGCACTGGGGGATGTGCACGGGCGTCACTCCCCACTCGAGCGCCATCTGACGCTGCGCCCAGTCGACGTGCGTGAGCGCGATGATCGGCCGCTGCGGGCGGAGCCGTGCGACGCTCGACGCGGTCTTGCCGCGATACGTCGGAACGAGGATCGCCTTCGCGCGCAACGCCTCCGCGATGTCGCACGCGGCGTTCGACATCGCGCCGCCGATCGTCGGGTTGTGCTCAGCGGCAGGGATCTCGTGGCGGTAGTCCATGCTCGGCTCGACCGCGCGCGCGATGCGGTCCATGTACGACACCGCCTCGAGCGGATACTCGCCGACCGCCGTCTCGCCCGAGAGCATGACTGCGGAGGTCCCGTCGAGGACCGCGTTCGCGACGTCGCTCGCTTCCGCTCTCGTCGGCTCCGCGTGGTGGATCATCGACTCGAGCATCTGCGTCGCAGTGATCACGGGCTTTCCGAGCTCGAGCGCCTTGTGAATGATCCGCTTCTGGAGCAACGGCACGATGGCGGGGCCGATCTCGACGCCGAGGTCGCCGCGCGCGACCATCACGGCGTCGGTCTCCGCAAGCACCTCGTCGAGCACGTCGACGGCCTCGGCCTTCTCGACCTTTGCGATCACGTGCGCGTGCGAGCCCGCCTGCTCGATCAGCCCGCGCAGGTCGCGCACGTCCGCGGACGAGCGGACGAACGAGAGCGCCACGAAGTCGACCCCGAGCTCGAGGGCGAACTGGAGGTCGGCCGTGTCCTTCCGGGTGAGCGAAGGGATCGGCAGCGGCACGCCCGGCAGATTGACGCCCTTGTGCGAGGTGATGCGCCCGCCGACGACCACCTCGCAGCGCGCGCGGCCGTGCTCGACCTCGGCAACCCGAAGGCGTACGAGCCCGTCGTCGATCAGCACGTCGTGCCCCGGCTTCAGCACGTCGCCGATCACTGCCGGGGCAACCGGCAGCTCACCGTCGGTTGAGAGCTCCTCGGCGCAGACGGTGACCTCGTCGCCCCTGTGCAGGACGATTGCTTCGCGCAGCTCGCCGACACGCAGCTTCGGGCCCTGCAGGTCGGCGATGAGCGCAATCGGCCGGCCGGCCTTCTCCGACGCCTCGCGCACGCGACGCGCGCGCTCGGCGTGCTCCTCGTGCGTCCCGTGAGAGAGATTCAGCCGGGCGGCGTCCATGCCCGCCGCGACGAGCTCCTGCAGCTTTTCCGGCGAGTCCGACGACGGTCCGAGCGTGGCCACGATCTTCGTCCGGCGTTCTCTGACCACAGGAGCCAGCGTAGCTCCGACGCTGCGTCACGTGACGCCCGACCCTGCAACCGGGTCGGGCTGCGCGTGCGCTACCGCCTTGCGCGGGGAAAGGCGTCCCACCCCGGGTAGGCCGCCGTAGCCGCGAGCTGCTCCTCGATGCGGAGGAGCTGGTTGTACTTCGCAACGCGGTCGCTGCGGGCAGGCGCGCCGGTCTTGATCTGCCCCGTGCCGAGCGCAACGGCGAGATCCGCGATCGTCGCATCCTCCGTCTCGCCCGAACGGTGCGACATCACGGCCGTGTAGCCGTTCGCGTGCGCGAGCTCGACGGCCTCGATGGTCTCGGTGAGCGTGCCGATCTGGTTCACCTTGACGAGGATCGAGTTCGCGACGCCGCCGTCGATGCCCTGCCTCAGCCGCTCGGGGTTCGTGACGAAGAGGTCGTCGCCGACGAGCTGCGCCCGGTCACCCGCGTCTTTCGTGAGCGCGGCCCACGCGGCCCAGTCGTCCTCGGCACATCCGTCCTCGATCGAGACGACCGGATACGCGTCGAGGATGCCCGACCAGAACGCGGGCATCTCCGCCGAGGACAGGTCACGCCCCTCGAATCGGTAGCGGCCGTCCTCGAACACCTCGCTCGTCGCCGGATCCAGCGCGATCGCGACCCGAGCGCGGTGCCCGGCGCGCTCGGCGGCCTCGAGGATCGCCTCGATCGCGGCCTCGCTCGATTCGAGGTCCGGCGCGAAGCCGCCCTCGTCGCCGACGCCGGTGGCGAGCCCGCGCTCGGTCAGCACCTTCTTCAGCGCGTGATAGACCTCCGCCCCGATCCGGAGCGCGTCGCGGAACGACTCCGCGCCGACCGGCACGACCATGAACTCCTGCAGGTCGATCGAGTTCGCGGCGTGCACGCCGCCGTTGATCACGTTCATCATCGGCACGGGCAGCGTCGAGGCAGCCGGACCGCCGAGGTACGAGTAGAGCGACTCTTCCGCCTCGGCCGCAGCGGCCTTCGCCACGGCGAGCGAGACCCCGAGCACGGCGTTCGCGCCGAGCCGGCCCTTGTTCGGCGTGCCGTCGAGCTCGATCAACACCCGGTCGATCGTCTTCTGCCCGGTCGCCTCGTTGCCGAGCACCGCGTGGCGGATCTCGCCGTTCACGTTCGCGAC
>DASSGL010000159.1:0-13664 GCA_035693525.1 Gaiellaceae bacterium
GACTCCCGCTGGTCCGGCGAGAGCTCCCGCCAACGTTGCTGCAGCGTGCGGGCAGAGCCGATCACGGCGGCCATCGGCGTCCGCAGCTCGTGCGAGACGAGGGAGACGAAGTCGGCGCGGAGGGCCGAGAGGCGCCTTAGCTCCTCGACCGTCTGGCGCTCTGCCTCGTATGAGCGGATGTTCTGCACCGCCGTGGCGACGAGCCGCCCGAGGAGGGTGAGGAGCTCGGTCTCCTCCGCGTTGAACGCAGCTTGCTCGACACGCGAGAGCGAGATCATGCCGATCGGCCGGGCCCCGAGAACGAGCGGGACGACGAGCTCGCTGTGCAGGCCGAGCTCGAGGAGCAGGCTGTCCTCCGGGTAGAGCGGGTCGGCGAGGTCCTCCCGCACGACGACCTCGCCGGTCTGCACCCGCTCGAGCACCGAGCCGCGCAACGGGCCAGTGCTTCCCGGCGGGAACACGGTCGTCGCGCCGACGCCGGCGGTCGCGATCGTGCGGGCGCTCTCGCCTTCCACGAGCACGATCGCCGTGCGCGCGAACGGGATCAGGCCGCGGACCTCCCGGATGAAGGCGCCGAAGGCCTGCTCCATCTCGAGCGACGAGCCGAGAGCGCGGGCGCAGCGGTTCGCGGCCTCGAGCACGTCGACGCGACGGGCAATCTCGTCACGGAGGCGCTCCGCTTCGGCCGCGCGCTCGGCCGTTCGTCGCGCCTCCAGGTCGAGCCGGCGCACGAGCCAGCCGAGGATCAGGCCCGTCAGCAGGATCACGCCGGAGGGGAAGGCGACATGATCGGCCGTGAAGCCCGGCGGCCCGAGAAAGTGCGCGCGCCACCACTCGTTGAACGCGAAATAGCCGATGGCCAGCAGCGACATGCCGATGCCGCCGACGAGGCCGTAACGGAGGGCGGCTTCGACGAGGACGAAGATCGTCCCCCAGCGCGTCTGGTTGCCGTACTCGAACGTGAAGACGATGCCGTACGCCCAGATGACGGCCGTGTCGAAGACGAGGGCCGCCGCGCCCACGTACGGGAGCCACTTGTCGTCGCAGCGGCCGGCGAGCACGAAGAACGCAGGGGCGACGAGGGCGAAGACGATCGTGATGAGCCAGGCGGCGAGGCGGTAGTGCGGCGGGAAGCCGCTGCTGAGGAGGGCGACCTCGGCGACCGCCAGGACGACGGCGGCGAGGCGCACCGAGGCGATCCAGCGCTCGATCGAGCGGCGCGAGATCACTCGCGCGCTTCCAACTGGGCGAGCGCCCATTCCGCGTGCTCGCGCAGCAGCTCGTCCGACCCTCGCGCGTAGCCTTCGACCTCGGCGCGCTCCGCATCGCCGCCCACGTTGCCCGCCGCCACGAGCGCGTTCCGCTTCAGCAGCCGGCCGTCGTTTCGCGGGACGTACAGGCGGCCGTAGCGCGCCCGCAGCTCGCGGTCGCCGGCGCGAAGCCAGTCGACGAGCGACACGTGGGCCTCGGCGGCCGGCTCGTCGGCACGCCGCTTCTCGACGCCGCGGTTCCAGGGACAGACGTCCTGGCAGATGTCGCACCCGTACACGTTCGCCGCGATGTGCTCGCGGTACTCATCGGGGATCGCGGCGGGCGCCTGCGTCCAGTACGACAGGCACTTCGTCGCGTCGAGGGTCCCAGGCTCGTCGAGCGCGTGCGTCGGGCAGGCGTCGATGCAGAGGCGGCACTCGCCGCAGTCGGCGTCGAGCGGAGGCGTCGGGTCGAGCTCGACGTCCGTGACGAGCGTTCCGAGCACGACCCACGAACCGTGCCGTCTCGTGATCAGCATCGTGTTCTTGCCGTAGAAGCCGACGCCGCTCCGCGCCGCCGCCTCACGGTCGACGTGCTGGTTCGCATCGACGAGGACCCGGTACGCGCCGCCGAGCCGGCGACCGAGCTCGTCGAGCTTCTCACGGAGCTGCGCATACCCGTCGTGCCACGTGTAGCGCGGCAGGCGTCCGTGCCCCTGCGGCCGCGTCGGCTCCGGCGCGTAGTAGCAGAGCGCGGCCGAGACGACCGTGCGCGCGTCCGGCACGAGCGTCTCGGGATGGCACGAGCGCTCCGGCTGGGCCATGGTGAAGCGCATGTCGGCGAAGAGGCCGCGCGCGCGACGCTCGCGTATGTCGCGTTCGGTGCGCTCGTAGGGCACCGCGGCGGTCGCGCCGACGACGTCGAGCCCGAGCTCCTCCCCGAGTTGCTGCAGGTCGGCTGCGCGCACGCGGATAGTGTGCCCCCGGTGCGCGCAATTCGTATCCACGCGGACGGCGGTCCCGAGGTGCTCGTTCTCGAAGAGGTGCCCGACCCGGTGCCCGGCCCGGGCGAGGTGCTCATCCGCCTTCGCGCGTCGGCGCTCAACCATCTCGACGTGTGGGTGCGCAAGGGGCTCCCGTCCGTGCCGAAGCCGCGGATCCTCGGCGCCGACGGAGCCGGAATCGTCGAGGCGCTCGGCGACGGTGTCGACGCGTTCGCACCCGGCGACAGGGTCCTCATCAACCCCGGCATCGAGGCGGCCGACGGCACCATCCACGTGATCGGCGAGCACGGCGACGGCACGAACGCGGAGCTGATCGCCGTCCCCGCGACGAACGTGCACCCGATTCCCTCGGAGCTCACGTTCGAGGAGGCGGCTGCCTTCCCGCTCGTCTTCGAGACCGCCTACCGGATGCTCGTCACCCGTGCGCACGTGCAGCCGGACGAATGGGTGTTCCTCTGGGGCATCGGCGGCGGCGTCTCGACCGCCGGTCTCGCGATCGCGCGCGCGCTCGGTGCGCGCACGATCGTGACGTCGTCGAGCGACGAGAAGCTCGCGCGTGCGCGCGACCTGGGCGCCGACGCGACGATCAACCATCGCCGCGACGACGTCAAGGCGGCCGTACGAGCGATCACCGGCGGCCACGGCGCGGACATCGTGGTCGAGCACGTCGGCGAGGCGACCTGGCGGACGTCGCTCGACGTCGCGGCTCGCGACGGACGGATCCCCGTGTGCGGAGCGACGAGCGGCCCGAATCCTCCGGCCGCGCTCCACCGAGTCTGGTGGAAGCAGCTGACGATCCTCGGCTCCACGATGGGGACGCGGGCCGACTTCGCGGGCGCCTACGCGCTCGTGGCCGAGGGTCGTGCGCGGCCGGTCGTCGACGAGGTGCTGCCGCTCGAAGAGATCCGCACCGCGCACGCCCGCCTCGAAGCCGGCGAACAGCTCGGCAAGATCGTCCTCAGGATCTAGCGGCCTCTTTAGGGCGTCTGGTCGAAGACGATCTCGTACGACTCGACCGACGTGCGCCGGCCGCGGACGTCCTCGGGGATCTCGTCGCCCATCGACTCGAAGCGCGCCTCGGCCGCCTTGATCGCGTCCTCGTCGTCGAAGAACGTGAGGAAGACGCGCTTGTTGCCGTCACCGCTCGCGAGCAGGAGCGCCCTTCGCATGCCTTCGGGCAGGTTCATCTCGCCGGACTGCATGCGCTCCTCGTTCATCTTGGTCAGCCGTTCGGTGTCGCCGCCTTCGAACGACGCCATCCGTGCCCACATCCCGCACCTCCCGAGGTCGATTGCCTCGAGCATCCCGCCCGGCCCGGCCCGCTGTCAAGGTAGTCGGGCCTCAGGATCCCTACCGTTCGCCCCTGATGAGCTCCAGGTTC
Organism: Gaiellaceae bacterium; assembly: GCA_035693525.1. Taxonomy (GTDB): domain Bacteria; phylum Actinomycetota; class Thermoleophilia; order Gaiellales; family Gaiellaceae; genus Palsa-739. The sequence continues at coordinate 3,636 of DASSGL010000159.1, forward strand.
ACCTCGAGGTTGAGACGCGCGTACGCAGGTACCTTGAGGAGCGCAGGTCCGTCCTCGAAGATGGCGGCGATCCGTTCAAGCTCCTCTCGATCGAGCTCGACGTCTGCCCTCGGTGGCGAAGACCGGCGGCCGTTCAGCTCCACCGTCCAGCGGATTCTCGCGGCCAGACGCGAAGCGTCCATGTTGCGGTCGACATCGAGCAGCCGGGCGAGCGCGTTCGCTTGGCCTTTGGAGAGGCCGGGCCGTCCTCCGATCGCGAAGCGAACCGCTGCAGGGCGGCTGCTTCGCGGCAGGTAGTGGCTTCGCTCCCACTCACTTTCGCCGTCGGCGGCTCGCCTGAGCCTCGTTCCGCACACCGGACAGGTGGCGTACTCGTTCCCCCGCGACGCGACGAATGGGGAAACGGGCGTTCCACACCCCCAGCAGTCGTCTCGCGTCCACTGCTCGGTCAAGCGCCCGAAGCTAACCGAAGCCCAAGATGAACTTCGCGTCGTCCGACATGCGGTCGGGCGTCCAGGGCGGGTCGAACGTGAGCTCGAGGTCGACGTCCTCCACGCCGGGGACCTCGCGGGCGACACGGTCGATGTCCTGCGCGATCAGCGGCCCTGCCGGACAGCCCATCGACGTGAGGCTGTAGCGCACCTTGGCGGTCGGGCCCTCGACCTCCGCCTCGTAGACGAGGCCCAGGTCGACGATGTCCATTCCGAGCTCCGGGTCCTCGACCTGGCGGAGCGCCTCGAGCAGGTCATTCGTGCTGGCCATGCCCTCAGTCTAGGTGTCAGGCATCGCTCGAGCGGGCCCAGATGTTGATGCCGCTGTCGACCGCGTAGCGGTCGATCTCCGCGAGCTCGTCGCTCGACAGTGCGAGCCGATCGAGGGCCGCGACGTTCGCCTCGAGCTGTTCGACGCTCGAGGCGCCGACGAGGGCGGAGGTCACGCGCTCGTCCCGCAGCGCCCAGGCGAGCGCGAGCTGCGCGAGTGTCTGGCCGCGGCCTGCGGCGAGCTCGTTCAGCGCGCGGATGCGCTCGAGCGAATCGTCGGTGAGGAGGTCGGGCGAGAGCGACCCCTGCTGGGCGGCCCGCGAGTCCGCGGGAATCCCGTCGAGATAGCGATCGGTCAGCATGCCCTGGGCGAGCGGCGAGAAGACGATGCAGCCGGCGCCGACCTCCTCGAGCACGTCGAGCAGGCCGTCCTCGATCCAACGGTTCAGCATCGAGTACGACGGCTGGTGGATGAGGAGCGGCGTCCCGAGGTCGCGCAGGATCGCGGCCGCGTCCTTCGTGCGCGTCGGCGAGTACGAGGATATTCCCGCGTACAGCGCCTTGCCCTGCCGGACCGCCGTGTCGAGCGCACCCATGGTCTCCTCGAGCGGCGTGTCCGGATCGGCCCGGTGCGAGTAGAAGATGTCGACGTAGTCGACCCCCATGCGCCGCAGGCTCTGGTCGAGGCTCGCGAGCAGGTACTTCCGCGAGCCGTGATCGCCGTAGGGGCCCGGCCACATGTCGTAGCCGGCCTTCGTCGAGATCACGAGCTCGTCGCGGTACGGACGCAGATCGTGCTCGAGCAGGAGCCCGAACGTCTCTTCGGCCGAGCCGTACGGCGGCCCGTAGTTGTTCGCGAGGTCGAAGTGCGTGATGCCGAGATCGAACGCACGCCGGACGATCGCGCGGCTCGTCTCGAGCGGCCGCTCCGAGCCGAAGTTCTGCCAGAGACCGAGCGACAGCGCCGGAAGCTCGAGACCGCTGCGCCCGCAGCGACGGTACTGCATGCGGGCGTAGCGGTCCGAATCCGGCGCGTAGCTCATCGGCTCGATCCTATGCGGTCACGCATGGCTCGCCGGCCGATTGCGCAGACGCAGGCGCAGAGCCGCCGGCAGCCTCGGCATGTACCGGCGTCCGGGGCGATGAGCGCGCGCTCGACGGGCGAGCCGCTCGCGGGCGGCTTCCTGCTCGCGTCGTCTGATCCGCTCACGGACCTCGTAGCCGTATCTCTCGTACTCGTACACAAGTCCTCCCTGTGCGGGCCTGAATGAATGACCAGTCGCTGACACAAGACGGGTCAGCCACGTCCGGCTCCTTTCGCTCGATTCGCGCTCGGCACGAGCGCCTGGACACGTCCCGCACGCACGGATGTGTTGAAACGGTCCGCGAAGCGCGGGTGCGGGCCGACGGCCCTACGCGGCGATGAGGACGAGCGTCATCGCAGGCCAGCCCGCATCAGCGGTGGTGAACGGCATGTTCAAAGCTGGCCTCCTTTCGCGAGACGTCGTCATGAAGCTGAGGACTTTGCCAAAGACGGCTCGGCGCGTCAAGAGAAACTTCAGTAGATGCCGAGCAGCCACACCTCTTCGCGCCGCTCGCGCGCGAAGAAGTGGATGCCGTCGACGAAGCGCACCCAGTTGCAGCGGGTGCACATGAGGAGCGAGTGCGTCCGTGCGCTGTCGGCATGGAAGCGGACGCCGCGCAGCAGGTCACCGTTCGAGACGCCGGTCGCGGCCACGATGATCGCTCCCGGCGCGAGATCCTCGGTCCCGAAGATCTGCCGGTAATCCTCGATGCCGAGGTTGCGGAGCTCCTCGATCTCGCGGCGAGACGTCGGCCAGAACTGCGCCTGCAGCTCGCCGCCGAGACAGCGGAGGGCCGCGGCCGAGAGCACCGCCTGCCGCGTGCCTCCGATTCCGATCGCGAGATGGTCGTTCGTACCGCGAATCGCCGCGGAGATCGCAGCCGTCACGTCGCCGTCGTGGATCAGCTTGATGCGCGCCCCGGAGTTGCGGATCTCCTCGATCAGGTCGTGGTGCCGCGGGCGATCGAGCACGATCGTCGTGACGTCGTTCACGCGGCGGCCGAACGCAGCCGCGATCGCCTCGACGTTCTCGCCGACCGGACGAAGCAGATCGATGGAGCCGCGGGCCCGCGGGCCCACCGCGAGCTTCCGCATGTACATGTCGGGCAGCGTGAGGAGGCTTCCCGGCTCGCCGACGGCGATCATCGACATCGCGCCGTTGCCGCCGCGCGCGACCACGCCGCGTCCCTCGAGCGGGTCGAGAGCGAGGTCGACGTCCGGGCCGCCGGCGCCGATCAGCTTCCCCGGTGCCAGGGGGCTCTCCTCCCCTGCGGCGCCGAAGACGATCCGGCCGCGGATCGGCAGTACGTTCAGCGACCAGTGCATGCCCGCAGCCGCCGCCTCGTCCGCCGCCTCCTGATCGGCGCGGCCGAGCCACCGCGCCGAGCGGAGCGCCGCGTGCTCGGTGGCGCGAAGGTACGACTGGCACTGGCACGGGGCCTCGAGCTCGGGCGCCTGCTCGCTGACGGGCTCCGGCTGCGTCTGGGTCACACGCGCTCCCGTGCACGCTCCGCTGCCGAGAGCACGAGGTCGGCCACGCTGCGGGTCGCGCGCTCGGCGCTCACGTTGTCGATGACCGGAACGCCGGCACGCTGCGCGCGGCCGACGATGTACTCCTGCACACGGCGGATCTCTCCGAACCGGTCGAGGTACTTCCCCATCGGCCGCCGCTCGCCTGCCTCGCGGGTGAAGAAGTGCTGTGCGTGCGCGGTCTCGTCGGTGATCTGCAGCACGCACGCGCTCACGATGGCGCCCTCGAGCGCCGACGGGATCAGGCCCGGGACCAGGTGCACGCCCTCGAGCACCATCGACCAACCTTCCTGCAGCGCACGCTCGATCGACGCGCGCACGCCGACCATGACCTGACGCGACTGCTCGAGGAACCCGGCGACGAGCGGATCGTCGACGTCGCCGGCGGCGAGGCCGGCTTCGAAGCTCGAGTAGTGGATCGACGGCATGAACTCGTGCGAGAAGAACGCGCGCATCGTCTGGCGGATGAAGTCCGTGGAGGTGACGCGGGTGATCCCGAGCCGATACGCGATCTCCGTCGCGACCGTCGACTTGCCCGTCCCCGTCCCGCCGCCGATGAGGATCACGATCGGGAGGTCGAGCTCCCGCAGCAACTGGTAGCGGCGCAGCTGGCGGAGCGCCTCGCGCCCCTCGACCTCTCCGAGGCTCTCGATCGCGTGCGACTCGAGCCGGTCGAGCTCGACGACGTCGCTGCCGCGGGCGGCCAGATCGTCGCCGACGCGGCGCGCGAGCCCGTACGCACGGTCGGGCGCGACGCCGACGGCCATCAGCGCGCGCGCCATCAAGCCGCGCGAGTACGGCAGCCCGTGCTCGCCGCCGAGGGGCAGGGGCATGATCCGCCTGGGCTGGCTCAAGCTCGAACTCCTTCGGGGACGAGCGCGAGAATGGCCTCGTCGAGCCCCGGCGCCACGACCTCGTTGTCCGCGAGCACGACTCGTGCGCCGCTCGCGCGTGCGTGCTCGGCGACGACGTCGATCGCGGCGGCCTTCAGCTCGACGAGGTACGTGTCGGCCTCGACCTGCGCGAGCTCCTCTGCGAGGAGGTCGCGCCGGGCGAGGTTCCGCGAGACGTGGACGACGTCGGCGTCGATGTGCTCCGTCGGCGCCGGCCCGGTGGTGAAGACTGCGACGCGGCCCTCGAGCGCCTCTGCCGGACGAAGCCGGAGCGTGAAGTCCTCGCCCGGAACGAGGACGAGGTCGCTGATGAGCACGCGGTAGGCGTTCAGGCCCGAGCGATCGTGGGCGACGAGGATGCGCGCCGACGTCTCGATCGGCGGTATCGCCGCGCCGCTGCCGTCGAAGACGACGACGTCCGGCTCGAGGAGCGCAGCCAGGCGCGCCCCCTCCAGCACGTTCGACGCGAACGGCGCGCCGGCCATGCCGCCGCCGGCGCGCCGGCACCCGACCGTCGCCACCCCGACGAGCGCCGCAGTCTCGAGATGATCGGAGGCCGCGTGGCGGCCGGAGCGGGAGAGCGCGACGAGGTCGTCGAGCGTCGGCGGCGTCGCCACGAGCTCGGGCTCCGCGGGACCGCCCCGCCCCATCGCGACCACGACGACGTGCCGGTCGCGGGAGAGCAGGCGCGCGACATGGCCGGTCATCGCCGTCTTCCCCACGCGCTTGCCGGTCCCGATGACGGCGATCGACGGCAGCTCGAACGGATGGAACGTGGGCGGGTCGAAGCGGAAGTCGGCGCCGACATACGGCAGGCCGAGTGCGAGGAAGCGCGAGGCGAGCGCCAGGCGCAGCTCGGGCGTCAGCACCGGCTCGTCGGAGAGGTCGACGACGATCTCTGCCTCACCGGGCTCTTCGACGATCGGCACGCCGTAGTCCGGAGCGCCGCGCAGCTTCTCGGTGCCGCCGACGAGCATGACGCCGACGAACTCGTACGGGAGCTCGTGCAGCGCGTCGCGGACGACGTCCGGATAGTGCTCGCCGTCGACGATCGCCACGGCCTTCACCGGTGCGACGTCACCTCCCCTTCGATCCGCGCGGTGTACTTCTCGTAGGTCTTCGTCTGCGTCGAGAACTGAATGATGCGCTCCTGGCCGTGGAACGGGTACTTCCGCCACACGTCGACGTGCGTCCCGGTGACCTCGACGATGTTGTAACAGGGCCGACCATTTCCCCGTAGCCTCGCGGACGAGACGGTGCCGGCGTTGACCACGAAGAGATCCTCGAGCTTCCAGGCGTAGGGCACGTGCTTGTGACCGGAGAGCACAAGGTCGACGCCCGCGCGCTGAAGGCACTCGAGCGCGTCGCCGGCGTCGTGGACGATGTTCCGCTCGCGGCCGGTGCCCGGCACCGGCAGCAGGTGGTGGTGGACGACGAAGATGCGCAGGTCGGCGGGATCCGAGAACTGCTCCTCGATCCAGCCGTAGCGGCCGCGGCCGATCTGCCCGTTGTCGAGGTCGGGCTCCGTCGAGTCGACCGCGACGATCGTGACGCCGTTCCGCCGCAGGACCGAGCTGCGGTCGCCGAAGAGCTCCTCGAAGTGGACGTAGCCGACGTTCCGCGAGTCGTGGTTACCGGGGATGACGATCATCGCATCGCATTCGATGCCGTTGAGATAGCGCCGAGCCAGTGCGTACTCCTCCTTGAACCCATTGGAGGTGAGGTCGCCCGAGATCACGACGACGTCGGGCTCGAGCTCGTTCGTCTCGGCGATTGCGCGCTCGAGGAGGTTCGGCAGGAAGAACTGCGTCCCACAGTGGAGGTCGGACAGCTGGACGATCGTGAACGGACGCGCAGGCCCCTCGAGCATGCCGGGAGCCTAGAACACCCAGGTGACCGGGTAGTAGAGCGCCGCGGCGACGAGAGCGGCGGCCGGCAGTGTGAGGAGCCAGGCGACGACGATGCTCCCGGCGATACCCCACTTCACCGCGGAGACGCCGCGCACCGCGCCCGCACCCATGACCGAGCCGGTGACGACGTGCGTCGTCGAGATCGGGAAGCCGAAGCGGGTGCCGACGTAGAGCGTCGTGCCGGCGGCGGCCTGTGCAGCGAAGCCGTGCTCGGGCTGCAGCTTGTAGATGCGCTGCCCGAGCGTGCGGATGATCCGCCACCCGCCCGCGTACGTGCCCGTCGCGATCGTCACTCCGGCCGCGACCTTGACCCACGTCGGGATGTAGAAGCTCGAGATGGTCCCGTGCGTGAAGAGCGCGAGCGCGATCACGCCCATGGTCTTTTGCGCGTCGTTGGCCCCGTGCGTGAACGCAACCCACGTGCCGGAGGCGAGTTGGCCAAGGCGGAACCCGCGGTTCGCGACGCCCGGAGGGACGCGGAAGAAGACCCGATAGATGAGCGCAATGAGGAGGAAGGCCCCGGCGAAGCCGACGGCCGGCGAGACGGCGCCCGGGACGACGACCTTCTCCCACACGCCCTGCCACTGCACACCGGTCGATCCGGACTGGACGAGCGCCGCCCCGATCAGCCCGCCGATGAGCGCGTGCGTCGAGCTCGACGGCAGGCCGAGCCGCCAGGTCAGGAGGTTCCATGCGGTCGCACCGACGAGCGCGGCGAGCACGGTCTTCTCCGTTGCGAGCCCGGTGTCGATGATGCCCTGGCCGACGGTCTTCGCCACCGCGGTCGTCACGAACGCCCCGGCCAGGTTGGCCACGGCCGAGACGAGGACGGCGACGCGAGGCGTGAGAGCCCGGGTGCCGACCCACGTCGCGACGTAGTTCGCCGTGTCATGGAAGCCGTTCGTGAAGTCGAAGCCGAGGGCGACGACGATGACGACGACCAGCAGGGCGTTGGTCAACGGTTCTTGACGAGAATCGCCTCGAGCACGTCGGCCGCGTTCTCGCAGGCGTCGACGGCCTCCTCGAGCTGCTCGTAGATGTCCTTCCAGCGGATGAGCGCGATCGCGTCGACACCGCCACCGAAGAGCTCGGCGATTGCCTGCCTGGCGATGCGGTCGCCCTCGTCCTCGAGCTCCCGGAGCTCGATCAGCTGCCGCCTCGAGTCCTTGAAGCCCTCGAGCCGGCCGATCGCCTCGGAGAGCTTGGCGGCAGCGCGGTGAATCACCGCCGCCTGGCGCTTTGCGGGCTCATGGATCTCGCGGGCGCCGTAACCGACGATCTTCTCCGCGGCGTCGTCGACGTGGTCGCAGATGTCGTCGAGCGCCCCGGCGAGCCGGAACATGTCGTCGCGGTCGAACGGGGTCACGAAGGTGCGGTTGATCAGGTCGACGAGCTCATGAGTGAGGCGATCGCCCAGGTGCTCGAGCTCCTTGACGTCCCGCACGCCCTCGTCGGCGCGCTCCGGGAACTCGTCCAGGAGGTCGATCAGGCGCTGCGAGATCTCGACGGCGTTCCGCGCAGCCTGGTTGAAGAGGTCGAAGAACTCGCGCTTTTGCGGGACGAGGCTCAGGCGTGCCATCGCAGGGATTCTTACCGGGCCTACGGATCCGAAATCCGTTTCGCTGTCCGACCCCATAGGTACCGTGAAGACCAGATGGCGCTCGATATCCCTGTTTTCCAGGCATATCAGGGCACCGAGCCGCCGCGCTTCGCCAGCCAGGCCGAGCTCGAGTGCGCGAAGGTGCTCGACTACTACGGGATCCCTTGGCTCTACGAGCCAACGACCTTCGTGCTGGAGGAAGACGAGGACGGCCGCGTTCGGGAAGCCTTCGCTCCGGACTTCTACCTGCCCCAGCAGGATCTCTACATCGAGCTCACGGTCATGAAGCAGTCGCTCGTCACACGCAAGAACCGAAAGCTGCGCAAGCTCCGCGAGCGCTATCCCGACGTCCGGATCAAGCTCTTCTACAAACGAGACCTCGAACGGCTGGCACAGCACTTCCGTCTCGATCTGGCGTCATAGATCCACGAATTGGTGAGATCTACCTGTCGGCCGCGGAGATCCGGGCCCGCGTCGAGGAGCTCGGTGCGGAGATCTCGCGCGACTACGACGGCCGCGAGCCGATCCTCGTCGGGTCGCTGAAGGCGAGCCTCGTCTTCCTCACCGACCTGTCTCGGGCGATCCCGATCCCGCACGCGCTCGACTTCGTCGAGCTCGCCGGCTACGGGAGCGCCCAGATGGGCGGGCACGAGCAGATCCGCGTGCTGAAGGATCTCGACGCCGACATCGCCGACCGGGACGTCCTCGTCGTCGAGGACGTCGTCGACACGGGCTTGACGCTGAACTACCTCGTCAGGACCTTCGAGCTGCGGGCACCGCGCTCGGTCGCGGCGGTGACGCTGCTCGACCGCCCGTACCGCAGGCTCGTCGACGACCTGCCGGTGCGCTATGTCGGCTTCGTCGTCCCGGACGAGCTCTTCGTCGGGTACGGCTTCGACGTGGACGAGCATTGGCGCCACCTGCCGGATCTGCGCCTCCTGCACCTCGACGCAGAGTAGGCCGCGACTGCGGCTGCGCCAGACCCGGAGACTTAGGCTAGTCTAACTTTTGTGACGGCCAGCGAGGCAGCGGTGGATCGCGGCGAGCGCATCCTCCGTGGGACCTCGCGCTTCCGGATCCTGCCGTTCCTCGGCCCCGCCTTCATCGCCGCGGTCGCGTACATCGATCCCGGCAACTTCGCGACGAACATCGCCGGCGGATCGAAGTACGGCTACACGCTCGTGTGGGTGATCGTCGCCTCGAACATCATGGCGATGCTCATCCAGACGCTGTCGGCGAAGCTCGGCATCGCGACGGGGCGGAACCTCGCCGAGGTCTGCCGCGACCGTTTCTCCCGGCGGGTCTCGATCGGCCTCTGGGTGCAGGCGGAGTCGATCGCGATCGCGACCGACCTCGCCGAGTTCCTCGGCGCGGCGCTCGGGATGCATCTGCTCTTCGGGATCGCGCTCTTCCCGGCGGCGCTGCTGACCGCGGTCGCGGCGTTCGCCATCCTCGGCCTGCAGCGGTTCGGCTTCCGGCCGCTCGAGGGGACGATCGCGGTCGTCGTGCTGACGATCGGAGCTTGCTACGTCGTCGAGCTCTTCAAGGCGCAGCCCGACCTGGGCGCGGTGGGCCGCCACGCAATCGTCCCGGGCTTCGCCGGCGGGGACTCGCTGCTGCTCGCGGTCGGGATCCTCGGCGCGACGGTGATGCCGCACGTGATCTGGCTCCACTCCGCGCTGACGCAGAACCGGATCCGGCCGGAGAACGCCGAGCAGGCCCGGCGCCTGATGCGGCTGACGAAGATCGACGTGGGAATCGCGATGGCCATCGCCGGTTTGATCAACGTCGCCATGCTCGTGATGGCGGCGAGCACGTTCTTCAAGAGCGGCCTCCACGACGTCGTGTCGCTCGAACGTGCGCACGAGACGCTGGCGCCTTTGCTCGGCAGCGCCTCGAGCGCGCTCTTCGCCCTCGCGCTCCTCTTCTCCGGGCTCTCGTCGTCGGCGGTCGGCACGCTCGCCGGCCAGGTCGTGATGCAGGGCTTCATCCGGCGGCGGATCCCGGTCGTCGTGCGGCGGCTCGTGACGATGCTGCCTGCCTTCGTGGTGATCGGGCTCGGTGCCGATCCGTCGCGGACGCTCGTGATCAGCCAGGTGATCCTCTCGTTCGGCATCCCGTTCGCGCTCGTGCCGCTCGTGCTCTTCACCTCGAAGCGCGAGCTGATGGGGCCGCTCGTGAACGCGCGGGCGACAACGGTCGCCGCCACGATCGTGGCGGCGATCATCATCGCCCTGAACGTCTTCCTCCT
>DASSGL010000160.1:0-8158 GCA_035693525.1 Gaiellaceae bacterium
CCACTGCGAGAGCACGAGCGTGACGAGCCCGAGCGCGAACACGCCGACGGTGTGCGTGACCGTGACGATGCCGCCGAGGACGGCCGCGTCGCGCACACGACCACGGCGGCCGATCAGGTACGCCGTGACGATCGACTTGCCGTGCCCGGGTGAGAGGGCGTGCGCGGCACCCCAGAAGAGCGCGGCCGCGAGCGACGCGAGCACGACGAGGGGCGTCAGCCTGCCCCGTGCGATGAGCCGCGTGAAGCCCGAGTCGGCGACGCGATCCGGCGCCTGGAGCGCCGCCCGCCGCGTGAGCCGGGCTGGTGGATCGGTCGTCGGCCTCACCGTTGCGTTCGCTTTCGTGACGTCGAGCGGGCTCTCGAGCAGGCTCTTCGGATACGCACGCAGCTCGTCCGACGCGCTCCGCGTCCCGGCGCCCACGACGATCTCCTTCCAACCGACTCGGTCGGCATAGCTCGTGTCGTGCACCGTGAGGCGCGCGGGCCCGTCGACCGGCGCCCCGCGCAGGATGAGCTCGAGCCGCATCGTGCGCAGGCCGCCGACGCCGGGCGGAAACGCCAGCGCGTGCGCTGCGGGCTCGAGCGCGACGGCCCGGCCTGCGAGCGTGACGTGCAGCCCGGCTGCGATGCGCCACGCATACGCATTCGCGTCGACGCCGGCGCGGCGCGCCTGGTAGGTCGGGATCTCCGCGAGGTCGAGCACGTAGCGGACGTAGAGCCGGTGTCCCGCGACCTCGACCCGGGCGAAGCGATTGATCGTGAAGTTCCCGAGCGGATGCGCTTGCGCGGCGACCGGCGCGACGAGCGTCGCGGCGACGATCCCAACGAGGAGCAGCCTCTTCACGGTGTGGCTCCCTTCCGGGCGACGGGCGCCCACAGGATCGAGAAGCGGGGATTGAGCGCGAGCGCGCGGCGGTACCAGACCGCGGCGCGAGCATGGTTGCCGAGGCAGGCGGCGACGTAGCCGCGATGAAAGAACTTCGACGCGTCCCGGGTCCCGAGCCGGAGGGAGCGCTGTGAGTGGCGCAGCGCCTCGGCGCAGCGGCCGTTACGCGCGAGCGTCCACCCGAGCACGTCGTCGCCGAAGACGCTCGGCCGCTCCGCATAGCCTTTGCGCGCGAGGGTGAGCGCGTGCGGAAGCGCGATGCCGTGATCGGCGTCGAAGAGCGCGATGTCGAGGTCGTTGCGGACGCCGTTCGCCGCGAGCAGCCTCTCGATCACGCGGATCAGCCCATACTGCGTCCGGGCGAGCCGCTCCTTGCCGACGGAGTGATAGAGGTCGCCGAGAAGTGCGACCTGCGCCGGGAGCGGCACTCGGTCGACGGCCGCGCGCGCGTATGCGATCGCGCGGTGGGGACGCCCGAGTGCGGCTTGCACCTGAGCCATCCCGTCGAGCGCGAGGTAGTACGTCGGGTTCAGCCGGAGCGCGATTCGGAGCTCGCGCTGCGCGAGCTTCGGGCCTCCGTGGCCGAGATAGAGGAGGCCGAGCTGCACGTGCGTCCACGACGAGGCCTCCCGCTCGCCGACGGCGGCCGAAGCGGCGAGCCGCATGGCCTGCTCGGCGGCATCGACATGGCCGAGCAGCTCCCGCGCATACGAGATCCGCGCGTACGAGGCGGCGCTCGGCTTCAACGCGGCCATGCGATCGAACGCGGCGAAGGCCTCTCGGTAACGACCGAGCTCGAGCCGGGCGTCGCCGATGACTCCGTAGACGCCGGCCGTCGTGGGGGAGATGCGGCGTGCGCGCTCCCCGAGCTCGAGCGCGGCACGGAAGCGGTGGCGTGTGAGCGCGAGCTGCCCGAGCCCCGCCGTCGCGATCAGATCGCGGGGCGCCAGCCGGAGGGCTTCGTGCAGGATGCCGTCCGCCTTCGCGTAGTACGACGCGTCGCCGCTCTCCCGCACTCGCTGCTGGTAGGCGAGCCCGAGCGTGTCGAGCACCTTCACGTTCTTGGGGGAGTTGCGCAGCTCCGCCTGAAGACCGGCGATCTCGGACTCCGTGTCGCCGGCTGCAAAGCCCGCCTGCAGCTCCGCCGCGACTGCGGCCGGGAGTGCGCCCTGCATGGCGGCGGGCGCGTCGTGACGGAGCACACCGCCGAAGAGGCCCGCGAAGGCGGCGGCGCCGAGCACCGCCGCCCCCACGAGGAGCCGTCCTCTCACGGCTTTTGAACGCCCTTCGTGTTGTCGAAGCCGCTGAACGGCGCCGGCTCGTACGGGAACACGTGCAGGTTCGGCACGTCGTTCGCATCCACGCCGTCGCCCAGCGGCAGGCTGTGCCCGATGAGCACGCCTCCGACGGCACGCTCGGAGATGTCGACGACGTCGTCCTCCAGCCGTCGGCCGTTCGGATATCCCGCGAGGTCGTTGCCGAGCACGCCGAGCCGGTTGATCTTGTCGAACGGCGTCGGCGGGATCGACAGGTTCAGCCGCAGCTCGTCGGCCTGCGTCGGCCCGGTGTAGTTGAGAGCCGGCGTCTTGAGACCGGTGAGCAGCAACTGCACGAGGTCGTCCCGCTTGGTGTCCTGGAACGGCCCGAACTGCGGATAGAGCTTCTGCAGGACGGTCGCGAGGATCGGGTTCTCGTAGTACTTGGCGAACTGCTTGTCCTTGTCCGGCGTCGACGCGTTCCACTCGTCCTTCAGTTGCGTCGGGATGACGACCTCGTTGATGAGCGGGTTGCCGAGCCGCGAGACCTGCACCCAGCTGCCGTTCCCTTTGCCCTTGCCGCTCGTCGAGACGGCGGCCTTCTGCCGGTCGGTGGCCGCCCAGACGCCGATGGTGTGATTGCCGCCGTTGTCGAGCTGGGACTTCGGGATCTGGAGTGCGATGGCGTGCACGCCGTAGCCCGCTAGGAAGTCCTTGCCGCCTCCGTTCGCGCCGGTGCCGGAGCGGATCGCGACGAGGTCGAAGATGGCGCCGACGTCGGCGAAGAACGCGTCGTCCCGCTGGCCGGCGAAGACGGTCGAGCCGTCGTCGAGCGTGTGGATCCCTTTCGCGGCGAGCGAGGCGTAGTCGGGCGTGGAGCGCGGGCCGATGTTGTCAGGCGGCGTGAGCAGTCCGCTGCCGACGACCGTCGAGCGCTTGCCGGCGACCTTCGTGACGGTGTACGACTGCTGCGTGTTGCCGAGGAAGAACTGCGACGGCTGGTTCTTGAAGCGGAACGCATACGTCGTGTCCGGCTTGCCGTCGCCGTTCTGGTCGATGTAGATGTCGTACCGCGCAGACGGGCTGAACGTGTAGTAGTTCGGTCCCGCCGCCGGATCCTCGCCGGGGATCCAGTTCGCGATGATCGTCGCGGTGTCCGGCTTGTCGGGCGACACGAACGCGTAGACATCGGTGTTGTCCGCGGTCGGGTCCTCCGAGATGAGCGGCGCTTCGCGGTGACTCGAAGCGTTGGCTGCCTGCGGGCTACTGCCGCGCGTCGTGGCGATCGCGACCGTCGCAGCGAAGGCAGCGGCCAGCGCGAGGCCGAGTGCGAGCTTCCTCACTGGTGCGACTCCTTTGTCGACGACGGCCGCTATCGGAACGTCTGAGGCCGTCGATGGTCGCGCTCTATTCGTCGATCAGTACCGAACGGTTCGGTGCTTTGAAAAGCGGTGTCAGGCACGCGCCTTGGGCGCGAGCCAGACACCAGCCGATGGTCCGTCCAATCAGGACCGTTAGACCTGGCCGCTCTGCGGGAAGTGCACGTATATACCGTCGAGCGTGATGATCTCCCGTCGTCGTCGCACGCATGCTCTCGTGGCCGGTGTCGTGCTGGCCGTGCTCGCCGTGCCGATCGCGGCGTGGGCGTCGGGCGCTCTTCGCAGTAGCAGCTCGTCGTTTCTGACCTTTCGAAACGACTTCGTGAGCTTCCGCTACCCGGCGCCGTGGACGACGAGCGTCTGGAAGGAGCAGGTGCCGCACTTCCAGCCGATGGTGTACGTGAGCAGCCAGGCGACGCACGACCCGTGCAGGACGTCCGTCTCGGGGCGGTCCACGACCATCGCCTGCGACTGGCCGGTGACGAGGCTGTCGCGCGGAGGCGTTCTCGTCAAGTGGGAGAACAAGGGTTTCCCCGGCATGTCGGTCGCACGTTTTCCCGGCCTCGTCGACCGCGTCGACGGCCGCCTCGCCAAGGTCTCGATCGCGCGGCCGGGATCCTGCCGGAGCGTCGGCGCGGACGAGACGATGACGATCTCGATCGCGCGTCCGCTCGCCGCCAACTGGACGGAAGTCTCCGCCTGCCTGCGCGGCCCGAACCTCGCCGCCCACGAGGCTCAGATACGCGCGCTGCTCTCCTCGGCGCGGTTCCTCACTCCTTAGCAGCTCCAGAGCCGAGCGAACGCTCGTCCAGCCAGGCGAGCACCGCGTCCGCAACGTCGTTCCAGCGGCTGTCGATCGCAAGCGTGTGCCCACGATCGGGGAACTCGCGGTAGTCCGTGATCGCCGGTGACTTGTGGTAGAGCTTGCGCGTGGCGCGGGTGATCGAGGCCGGGACGGTGTGGTCCTTGCCGCCCGCCGTGAGGAGCAGCGGTCCGCGCGTTCGGTTCGCAGTGTCCACTTTGGCAGGCGACCCCGGGGAGACGTTGGCGACGGCTGCCTCGAAGAGAGGCTTGCCCGGCGACGGGATCGCCCAGCGCTCGAAGAGCTCGTCGGACTCCTCCTGCGTGAGCGTGTTGCCGAACCCGTAGCGGAACTGCTCGCTCGTGAGCGCGACGGCGCGATTCCTGTTGGCAGGATTCCGAAGCGCGATCGATGCGACGCGCAACGCCGACGGTGGCAGATAGAGCACCCCTTTGATCGGCGCGGCGTCGATCGCGACGGCTCCGGACGCGACCCCTTGTCCGAGCAGGCGCTGCACGATCAGACCACCGAACGAGTGGCCGATGACGATCGGCTTCGTCTCGAGCGCTTGGATGTGCGTCGCGTAGTGCCCGACGATGTCGTCGAGGCCAAAGCCGGCGACCCGCTCGGGCTGTTGTCGCGTCTCCTCGATCGAGCCGTCGCCGGGCCACCCAGGCGCGCTCGGCTCGTAACCCGCATCTCGGAAGCGGTCGACCCACGGTCCCCAGGAGTCCGCGTGAAGCCAGAGGCCGTGAACGAAGACGACGGGCGTTCCTGCCATGTGGTTCTCCTCTCTCGACCCCCGGGGCCGAGCGAGTATACGACCGCTCCGGATCGGGGAATCCACCGGCGCCGGGGATGCGGTCGAGGGGTAGCCTGAGTCGATGGCGCTCCGGCCTCAACCCGCCGACTCGAGCCCGAACGGCACGCCGCCCGGCGGAGGACAGCGGGCCGGAGACCCGCCGCCGGCTCCACGCGGATCGCCGCCGACCTCACCCGGCCGGCCAAGGCTCCGTCCGGCCCGCGGTTGGATCGCGTTGTTCGTCGCGTTGCTGGCACTCAACTTCTTCCTCAGCACACGGGCGATGAGGCCGGCTTCGCGCGATCGGATTCCGTACAGCCCGACGTTCCTCCAGCAGGTGAGCGCGAATCACGTCAAGACGATCACCTCGAAGGGGACCGCGATCCAGGGGACGTACACGCAGAAGCAGTCGTACGCGGGATCGAAGCCGACGACGCTCTTCGCGACCGAGGTCCCGGCGTTCGCCAACACCGACGCGCTGTCGAACCTGCTCCAGGACCACAAGGTGATCGTGAACGCGAAGCCGCTGGATACCGGTGCTCCGTGGTGGCAGAACCTGTTGCTCGGCTTCGGGCCGACGATCCTCTTCATCTTCTTGCTCTTCTGGCTCATGCGGCGGGCCGGGAACGTCCAGAACCTTCTCGGCTCCTTCGGCCGCTCCCGAGCGCGCCGCTACCAACCGGGGGGAGACAAGGTCACGTTTGCGGACGTCGCCGGGATCGACGAGGCGAAGGCGGAGCTGTCCGAGGTGGTGGACTTCCTCCGTCATCCGGAGAAGTACCGGAAGCTCGGCGGCCGCATCCCGCACGGCGTGCTGCTCTCGGGCCTGCCGGGCACCGGCAAGACACTCCTCGCGCGCGCGGTCGCCGGGGAGGCCGACGTCCCGTTCTTCTCCATGGCCGCATCCGAGTTCGTCGAAGCGATCGTCGGCGTCGGTGCGTCGCGCGTCCGCGATCTCTTCACACAGGCGAAGGAGGCCGCGCCGGCGATCGTGTTCATCGACGAGCTCGACGCTGTCGGGCGGTCGCGCACGTCGGGTGTCGCCGGCTTCAGCGGCGGCAACGACGAGCGCGAGCAGACCCTCAATCAGATCCTGACGGAGATGGACGGATTCGACTCCGCCACGAGCGTCATCGTCATCGGGGCGACAAACCGGCCCGACGTCCTCGACCAGGCGCTGCTCCGTCCCGGTCGCTTCGACCGGAGGGTGTCGGTGCAGCCGCCCGACCGCGCCGGCCGCGAGGCCATCCTGAAGGTGCATGCTCGGGATGTGCCGCTGGCCGCCGACGTCGACCTCGGCAGGATCGCGGCGTCGACGCCGGGCATGGTCGGAGCCGATCTGGCCAATCTCGTCAACGAGGCCGCTCTGCTGGCCGCCCGGCGAAACCACGAGCTCGTCCAGGAGTCCGACTTCACGGACGCGCTCGAGCGAATCGTGCTCGGTGCGGAGCGTCAGGTGATGATGAGCCCGGAGGATCGCCGCCGCACCGCCTACCACGAATCCGGCCATGCGATCGTCGGCATGCTCACCGAGGGCGCCGATCCGGTTCGCAAGGTGTCGATCATCCCGCGCGGGGTGGCGCTCGGCGTCACCTTCGCGGCGCCCGAAAGCGACCGCTTCAACTACCGCGAGCCCGAGGTGCGGGCCAAGATCAACGTCGCGCTCGGCGGGCGGGCCGCCGAAGAAGTCGTCTTCGGCGAGACGAGCACCGGCGCCGAGTCCGACATCGAGCAGCTCACCGCCATCGCCCGCCAGATGGTCGGTCGCTGGGGGATGAGCCCTGCGCTCGGTCCGGTCGCCTTGCTCCCGCGGGACGGGACCACCTCGTTCCTGCCCGGAGCCGCCGAGGTCTCTCCCCACACGCAGCAGCTTCTCGACGACGAGGTGCGCCGGGTGATCGACGAATCGCACGACCAGGTGATGGTGCTCCTGCAGCAAAACCGCGACAGGCTCGACTCGCTCGCGAACGCGTTGCTCGAGCACGAGACGCTGGACGAGGACGATGCCTACGCGGCAGCAGGCGTCGAGCGAGCCGCGACGGCCAGCGCGGTGACGTACTCCGCGGCGGCTCGATCGCGAACCGACGCCCGGTAGGCGCCCCCTACACAGCGGGAACGAGGAGATCCGAGAGCCGGAAGTCGGGCCCCCGTGACGGCAGGGTCGGAGTCCAGTCGGGCTCGAGGGCAAGGTACGACTCGGGGTCGCGCGCGATCACTCCGTGCAGGACCTCGCCGACGATTCGGCCGCCGACCTCGCCGAGACGGTCGCCCTCGTGGCGGACCGATGCCTCGCGGAGGACGTAGAGCCAGAGCGGCGTCTCGCCCTCCCAGCCGTGAGCGCGCAGGTCCACCTCCGCCTCGGTCAGCGGCTCGGCGCCGACCAGGCGAGCCACCGCTTCCCCCGAGGGAAGCCCCGTACCTTGTCCGCGCTCGAGGTCGCGGGCGGCGAGCGACCGGTAGGCGACGTCGTCGACTGCGCCGGTGATCGCCTGCGGGAGCTCGATCAACGAGCGCGGCAGGACTCCGTCCATCGGCTTCGCCCGCTGCGCGGGCGGTCGTCCGCGCACGTCGAAGAGGAGCGCCCAATCCACGCGCCGGTCGCCGATGGGACCGAACCCGATCAGATCGGGGAAGACAGAGTAGAGCGGGCCACCATCCTGCAGCTGGTAGAGCTGCCGGATCTGCGAGTGACCGTAGCGATAGGCGGCGTCCGCGAACTCCAGCGGGATGAAGGGGCCGCCGTCGGGCCGGTAGTAGCGCGCGCCGCTCGCGAGGAGCTCGTCGACGAGCGCCTGGCCGACGAGCGTCGGGAGGAACTCGTTGACGATCAGCCACTGGTAGTGCCACGTCAGCGCGCGGCGCGCCTCGTCGAAGAGCTCGGCCTCTGGGACGACGTCCTCGCGGAGGCGGTCGACCAGGAGATTGTGCGCTCGAATGAATCGCACCTGCATCTGGTTCATGAACGCGTGCAAGTCGTTGCGTGGATCGCCGATCAGCGCGACGCCCTCCTGGTTACGCGGGAGGTCGCCGT
>DASSGL010000161.1:0-2884 GCA_035693525.1 Gaiellaceae bacterium
GCTCTCGGGAGGCAACCAGCAGAAGGCCGTGCTCGCGAAATGGCTCGCACGCAAGCCGAAGCTGCTGATCGTCGACGAGCCGACGCGCGGGATCGACGTGGGCACCAAGGCCGAGGTGCACCGTCTGCTCTCGGAGCTCGCAGGGCAAGGCGTCGCCGTGCTGATGATCTCGTCCGAGCTGCCCGAGGTGCTCGGGATGGCCGACCGCATCATCGTCCTCTTCGAGGGACGCGTCATGCGCGAGTTCACGCGCGCCGAGGCGACCGAGGACGCGATCATGCACGCGGCCACCGGCATCGTCGAGGAAGCAGCATGACGACGCTCGCCGAAGAGACCAAGGTCGTCGGGCGGCGAGCGCATTCGCATGCGATCTCGGAGGCGATGCTCCGCTTCCGCGAGCTCGGCATCGTGCTCGCGCTCGTGATCGTCGTCGGCGCGACGACGATCGACAACCACCAGTTCCTCAGCGCCACGAGCGTCCAGAACCTGCTCTCGGGCGCCGCGATCATCGCGCTCCTCTCCATCGGCGAGACGATCGTCGTCATCACGCGCAACGTCGACCTCTCGATCGGGTCGGTGCTCGGCATCTCGGCGTATGCGGTCGGCGTCTTCTACAAGCACCACCCGCAGGCGCCGATGGCGGTCGTGTTTCTCATCGCCCTCGGGCTCGGCGTCACCTGTGGGCTCGTGAACGGGGCCATCGTCACGATCGCACGCGTGCCCAGCCTCGTCGTGACGCTGGGAACGCTCTACATCATCCGCGGGATCGACGGCGCGTGGGCGGGCGGCAATCAGGTCAACGCGTCGATGCTGCCGGAGAGCTTCAACAAGATCGGCTACGGAACGGTCGCCGGGATCCCGTACCTCGGCATCATCGCGATCGTCGCGGTCGCGATTGCGACGTACGCGATGCGCACGTTCCGCACTGCGCGCGACTTCTATGCGATCGGATCGGACCCGGACGCGGCCCGGCTGGCGGGCATTCCCGTCGGCTCGCGGGTCTTCCTCGCCTTCGTCCTGAGCGGCGGCATCGCGGGCCTCGCCGGCGCGTTCTGGCTCTCGTACTACGGCTCGGTCGACGCGATCGCGGGCGTCGGCTATGAGTTCCAGGTCATCGCCGCGGTCGTCGTCGGCGGGGTCGCGATCTTCGGCGGCAGCGGCTCCGTGCTCGGTGCGGCACTCGGCGCCCTCCTCCTGAACACGATCAACAGCGCGCTTGTCGTCGTGAATGTCTCGTCCTTCTGGAGCCAGGCCGTCGCAGGCGCGCTGCTCCTCGGCGCGATCGCGTTCGACCGCTTGATCGCGTTGCGTGTCGCGCCCGCCCTGCGCACCCGCAGGAGATCCCGTGGCTGAGCTCGACCTCAAACCTGCGGACGAGGTGCCGAGCCAACCGCCTCGGCGGCAGCTTCCCGCCAAGGGCATCCTCGTGCGCTGGGAGACGCTCCTTCTCGTTCTCCTCGGGGGCACGATCGCGTACGGGGCCGCCGTCTCACCGTACTTCCTGCAGTCGACCAATCTCTTCTTCATCTGCCTGAACGTCGGTGAGATCGCGATCATGGCGCTCCCGCTCACGCTGATCGTGGTCACGGGCGAGATCGACCTCTCGGTCGCGTCGATGCTCGGGTTGAGCGGCGTGCTCATGGCCGAGCTCTTCAAGCACGGGTGGCCGATCTGGCCGGCGATGATCATGGCCGTCGTCCTCGGCGCAGTCCTCGGCGCGTTCAACGGCTTCCTCGTGACCCGTATCGGCTTGCCGTCGCTCGCCGTCACGATCGGGACGCTCACGCTCTACCGCGGGATCGCGCAGGGAATCCTGCCGACGGACACCATCGGCGGGTTCCCGACGAACCTCGCGAGCATCGGGGTGATCCCGATCCCGCACACGCACATCCCGTACTCGATCGCGTTCTTCGGCGCATTGGCGGTGGTGTTCGGCATCGTCCTCCACGCGACGCCGCTCGGGCGCGCGATCTTCGCGATCGGCGCCGGGCAGGAGGCTGCCTTCTTCGCCGGCATCCGCGTCAAGCGGATCAAGTTCTGGCTCTTCGTCCTCTCCGGGCTGCTGAGCGGCTTCGCCGGCGTTCTCTGGACGCTTCGCTTCGCGTCGGCCCGCTACGACGCCGGCGTCGGGATGGAGCTCTTCGTCGTCACGATCGTCCTGCTCGGCGGCATCTCGATCTTCGGCGGTCGCGGCACGATCGCCGGCGTCGTGATCGCAGTCGCCGTTCTCGGCTGTCTGCAGACGGCGCTCACGGCCGATCTCATTCCCGCCCAGGACCAGAACATCGTCGTCGGCGGGCTCCTCCTCGCGAGCGTCATCGTTCCGAACAGCGCTCAGCTCTACCGGCGCGCCCGCGCCCGGCTGCAGAGCGCGGCGGCTCGCCGCCACGCCGCCGCGGCGCACGCGGAGATGCAGTGACGTTTCGCGGCGCGCGTCCGCGCGTGGGCGTCTTCGGGATCGGACTTGCCGCGTACTGGCCGCAGTTCGACGGACTGCGCGAGAGGCTCGAGGGCTACCAGCAGCGGATCGAAGCGCGTCTGGGGGAAATGGGCGCGGAGGTCGCGTCGGCCGGGCTCGTCGACACTCCGCACGGCGCGCGATCGGCGGGAGAGGCCCTGGCCGCCGCACGCGTCGACCTCGTCATGGTGTACGCGGCGACGTACGCGACGTCGTCGCAGGTGCTTCCCGTGGTGCAGGCCGTCGACGCACCCGTCGTCGTCCTCAATCTGCAACCCACGCGGACGCTCGACTACGAAGCGATGACCACAGCCGAGTGGCTCGCCAACTGCGCGGCGTGCTGTGTCCCGGAGATCGCAGGCGCGTTCACGCGCGCCCGCATTCCGTACAGGACGGTGTCCGGCACGCTGGTCGACGGCGACCCCG
>DASSGL010000162.1:0-6270 GCA_035693525.1 Gaiellaceae bacterium
GGATCAGGCGCAGCGCCGGGCCGAGCGCGGCCACGATCGCCGCCAGCACGACGCCGGCTGCGCCGACCCCGATGAGCGTCGAACGCCAGCCTCGCACCACTCCGACGGCGAGCACGATCGTCAGCGCCTCGACGGCTTCGACCGCGCTCGCGGCGAAGCTCGTGATGAAGAGGAGGACGTCGGAGCTCACGCAGCTGCTTCCGGTTCAGAGTGGGGCGAAGACGAATATCCGATCCATCAAAAAAGACGCGAACGCGGCCCGAGGCCGCGTTCGCGAGGAGGGCTCCTTAGGTCGACGACGGGTGCGGATCCGGCTCGAGCGTGCGCCGCACGCCGCTGGAGAGGATCCGTTTGGCGCCGATGGCCACGATGACCTCGGTGATGCCGGTGACGAGCGCGAACGCTGCGATGAGCGCGAGCACGACGAGCGCGCCTGTGCCGGGCTTGGCGAAGATCACGATCCCGAACAGGATCGACACGATGCCGCTCAGGACCATCAGCGCGGTATCTCCGCCGTCGAGCGGCAAGTAGAACGCGCCGGCGATCGCGATGATCCCTAGCGCGACGGCGTAGGCGCCGATCACGTACAGAAGTGCGAGCGCCGAGATATCCGGCCAGACGAACACGATCACGCCGACGGCGATGCCGAGCAGGCTCGAGACGACGAGCCAGCCGCGCTGGCCCTTCGGCGCCCCGCTGAGCGCGGCTCCCAGGCCGACCACGCCGGTCGCGAGCGAGTACGCCCCGAACAGGATCGTGAGCGCAAAGAGACTGATACCGGGCCAGACGAGGATCACGACGCCGACCGCGATCGCGAGCAGGCCGTTCAGCCCCAGCGCCCATCGCATCTTCGTCAGCTGCGTATTCGCCATATTGGCAGCCCGGTCGAGCGCGGACTCCATCTGAGACCTCCTGATTGTGCGTTTGACGACCACACTCTCGTGGCTCGGGGCATCCGCCGGAATCGGCGAGGCGGCTGACCGCCTGCGGAAAGCACGCAGACTGCCGACGTCTCTCCGGAAGAGGACCGCCGGACGCGGTGGCGTTTTCCGCAGCCGATCAGTGATCTCTCCGATGCGCTGACGGCCGCACCGAGCGCAGAGTCGACGCATGCTTCCTCTCTCGGACGGGATGCCCGCGCGCCGCTTCCCGATCGTCAACGTCTCGCTCATCGTCGCCAACTTCGCGGTGTGGATCTTCTACGAGCTGCCGCACCTCAACTCGTCGATCTTCCACGCTTCGTTCTATCCCTGCACCGTCAACGGTTCCTGTCATGGGCCGGAGTCGTGGGGCATCAGCTGGATCACCGCGATGTTCATGCACGGGAGCTGGGATCACATCCTCGGAAACATGCTGTTCCTCGCGGTGTTCGGGAAGAACGTCGAGGACGCGTTCGGGCCGCTCAGGTACCTGGCGTTCTATTTCGCCGGGGGCTTCGCGGCGATGATGACGCAGACCGCCGTGACGCTCTTGTTCGGCACCGGAGCCGAGAGCCGCGTGCCGAATCTCGGGGCGAGCGGTGCGATCGCCGCGGTTCTCGGCGCGTACTTCGTGCTCTATCCACGGTCGACGGTCTTCGGTCTCGTCGTCATCTTCCCGGTGCGCCTGTCAGCCGCGTTCTTCCTCGGCTTCTGGTTCCTGTACCAGCTGTTCGAGGCGAACTTCGGGCTCTTCGCCGCCCGGGCGCACGGCGGCGGCGTCGCGTTCTTCGCCCATGTCGGCGGCTTCGTCTTCGGAGCGCTCGTCGCTCGGCTGCTGTTGCGTGCAGGACGTCTCGCGCCGCAAACCGGTACGGACGTCGCACCCGGCCGCGTGACCGCGTTGCCCTGACGACCGGGCGGCGGCCACGTTCAACTCGAGCGGCTACGAGCCGGAACGTCGTTGCGTCTTTTCCGCACCGGCTCGGAGCGGTCTCCGATGCCGTTCGGAGGGCGGCGGACGACGATCGTGAGCGTGGCAGGGTACGCCGGCAGCGAGCCTGACGACGCGGCGACTCCCAGCAGACCGGCGGCCCCGGATCGCGACCCCGTCCGCCTGGCCGCCAAGGTGGCGGTGGTCGTCCTGGCAGTCGGCGGCGTCGCCTTCGGCCTGTGGCAGGTGCGAAGCGTCGTCATCCTGCTGCTCCTTGCCCTTACGCTCGCCGCCGCGATCCGGCCCGGTGTCGAATGGCTCCAGCGGCACCGCTTCCCTCAGCCTGCTGCGATCCTGTCCTTCTTCCTCGCGGTCGGCACCATCATCGTCCTCTTCTTCTGGGCCGCGGTGCCTCCCGCGCTGCACCAGATCGAGCAGGCGCTGCACAAGCACGCGGGGGGCGCGAGCGTTCGTGAGTCGACAGGGCTACGGCACGACGTCCTCGTCTGGGTCGATCGCTACCTCCATCGGCTTCCGTCGGGGCACGACGTGCTCCACCCGGTCGCCGCGTACGGCCACCAGGCGACGCACGTCGTCGTCATGACCTTCTTCACGCTTGCCGCCACGTGGTACTGGGTCGCGGAGCGCGACCGCATGATCGACCTGCTCACGTCGCTTTCGTCGGGGCCGAAGAGGGAGAAAGCGCGTCAGACGTATCTCGCGATCGACGCCCGGCTCGGCGCGTACACGCGTCTGAAGTTCGTGATGATCTTCGCCGTCGGGGCGGCTTTGTCGTTGGGCTTCTACCTCGTTGGGCTGAAGTACTGGCTGCTCGCCGGCGGGTTCGTCAGCGTCGTCGAGATCGTCCCGGTGATCGGGCCCCTCATCGGGGGGATCTTCGTGGTGGCGGTCGGGCTTCCGCAGTCTCTCCATGTCG
The DNA here is from genome assembly GCA_035693525.1 of Gaiellaceae bacterium. Taxonomy (GTDB): domain Bacteria; phylum Actinomycetota; class Thermoleophilia; order Gaiellales; family Gaiellaceae; genus Palsa-739. Next base: position 2,789 of record DASSGL010000162.1, read on the forward strand.
CCGTGTTGGCCCTGCTCGTGCTCGTGGCGGTGCGGGAGTTCCAGAGCTACGTCGTGAACCCGCACATCATGGGACACTCGGTCGGGCTTTCACCACTCGTGACGCTCGTGTCGGTCGCGGTGGTCAGCATCCTCTTCGGTGGGTTCGCGGTCATTCTCGCCGTTCCGTTCACGTCGGCGGTTGCGACTCTCATCGACGTGTTCGTTCTCGACCACGATGCTCCGGCCGAGCAGCCCGGGCCGAAGCGCCGTTTCGGGTTCGGACGGCCGCCACGCGAACTTCCCGCAGCCGATCAGCGCTAGCACCGATGCCGGTTGCAGTCGAGCGCGGGAGGATGACGTTGGCATGAGCGCGCTTCAAGACGATCTCGGCAAGCTGGTGTCCAAGCCGCTGCACATGGATCTCCGGAACCCGGCGCTCATCCAGCACGCGGAGGAGCGCCAAAGGAGCGTGGAGAACAGGATCGCCGACCGGATCACGGCGTTCAGCGGGTCGATGCGATTCGTCTATCTGCACATTGCCTGGTTCTCGCTCTGGATCGGGCTCGGTGTGGAGTCCTACCCTTACGGGCTGCTGACGATGATCGTCTCGCTCGAGGCGATATTCCTCTCGACCTTCGTGATGATCAGCCAGAACCGCGCCGATGCGAAGCGCGAGGTCCTCGCCAACCAGCAATGGGACACCGTCCAGGACGAGGACAAGCAGAACCAGGAGCTGCTGCACCTCTCCCATCAGATCCTCGAGCTGACGAGAGCGGTCCACGCATCCATGACCAGCTCCCCCGCGGCCGCGACGCAGGGCGCAGGCGCACCGGCGCGCCGAAGCTGAGGATCATCGGGTCGCGCAGGCGAAGCTTGACTCTCCCGTTAAGGGAGGCACGATGCTCCCTGGGATGGAGTCCCTGCAGACCTCGAGCCTGATGGCGATCGGCCGCTTCTCGCGGCTGACCGGTTTGTCCGTGAAGGCGCTCCGCCACTACGACGAGCTGGGGCTGCTTCCCCCGGCCGCGGTCGACGCCCAGTCCGGGTACCGGTCGTACTCGTCGTCGCAGGTGGGCCGCGCAGAGACGATTCGCATGCTGCGGCGGCTCGCGCTTCCGCTCGACGACGTCTCGACGGTGCTCTCGACCGACGATCCGGCCGTCGTTCGGCAGGTGCTCGTCGACCATCAGCGGCGCACGGCGTGGCGGTCGGCGCAGCTGAACTGGATCCTGCAGCGCCTCCAGCCGCTGATCGACGGAAAGGAGCCCGTGATGGGAACGTACGCCGAAGCACTCGACGCGGAGACCGAGCGCCGGCTCGGGGTCGACCTCTTCAACAAGACGTGGACGTTGATGGAGAAGACCGACCGGACGCAGGAGGAGAACGACGAGATGATCCATTGCGCGCACGCATCCGCGTACCACTGGATGCAGGTCGGCACGCCGGCGAATCGAGCGCGGAGCGAGTGGCAGTGCTCACGCGTGCACGCGATCAGCGGCCACGTGGACGCGGCCCTCAGGCACGCGCGGCGCTGCCTCGAGCTCGTCGAGCACAACCCTGACGACATGAAGGACTGGGATCTGCCCGGCGCCTACGAGGCCATGGCCCGCGCGCACATGGTTTCCGGCGACGCCGAGGAGGCGAAGCGCTACGCCGAGCTCGGTCGTGCGGCGACCGCGCGAATCGAGGACGAGGACGACCGCGCGGTGATCGAGGCCGACTTCGCGACGATCCGCACGTAACCGGTTGGAGGTCGTCCGCGTTCAGTGCTTGAATCGCAGGTGATGCGAACCTCGCCGTCGGGTTGAAAGCACTCTGACGGGCGGCTCCGGGCTCAGGTGCTAACCGGACCGCCGACCCACAGGCAGGCGGCGTGCGTCGTCCCAAGGGGGATTGAGATCGCCGGGCGCCTCAGAAGGGGCGCCCGGTTGGTGTCAAGCAACCAGGCTCGAGGCGGGTTGCAGTCGTCGACATCGTTCGATCGGTTCTACGACTGCAACCTGCCTGAAGGCAGGTTGCCGGACCAGCGGCTTTCGCCTCAGCTCAGCGCCTTCTCGAAGCGCTCGGCGTCGTCGAAGGGGCCGATCACGGCCAGGCGGAGCTTCTCGTCGGAGACGAGATCCTGCGCGACGCGCTGCACGTCCTCGGCCGTGACGGCGTTGAGGCCGTCGAGCACCTCCTGCAGATCCGGCGCGCGCCGCTCCAGTACCTCTCGCCGCATGCCGAAGAGGATGAGTCCCTGCGGGCTCTCGAGTTGCAGCACGAAGCGACCCTTGGCGAAGTTGCGCGACTTCTCGAGCTCGTCGGCCGGCACCGCCTCGGCCGCGACCTTGCGCAGCTCCGCGAGAATCGTGCCGATCGCCTCGTCGATGCGGTTGATGTCGACACCGGCCTGGGAATAGAGGGACCCCGCGTCGGTGTAGCTGTGGTTGAGCCCGAAGACGTAGTACGCGAGCCCGCGCCGCTCGCGCACCTCGGTGAAGAGCCGCGACGACATGCCGCCGCCGAGCACGGTGGAGAGAAGCTGCAGCGCGTAGCGGTCGGGATGCTCGAGCGGATAGCTCGGCACGCCGAGGATCACGTGCGCCTGATCGGATTGCTTCGTGAACACCTTCACGCGTCCGTTCGTGTGGGGCTGCACCGGGCCGGGCTCGTCCGTCGCGGTCCCCGGCAGGTCACCGAGCAGCTCCTGCGCACGTGACAGCGCGTCGTCGCCGACCTTGCCGCCGATGCCGAGCACCATTCGCGAGGGGTGGTACCACCGGTCGAGGTACGAGGTGAACGTCTCGCGACTCGCGCCGCGGACGGTCTCCTTGCGGCCGATGATGTCCCACCCGAGCGGCTGATCGCCGTAGAGGAGCTGCTCGTAGACGCCGCCGATGTAGTCGCGCGGCGTGTCGAAGTACATGTTCATCTCCTCGACGATGACGCCCTTCTCACGCTCGATCTCCTCCGGCTCGAAGCGCGAGTTGCGCAGCATGTCGACGATCACGTCGAGCGCGATGTCGCGGTGCTCCGCCGCGCACTTGACGTAGTACGCCGTGTATTCCTTGCCGGTGAACGCGTTGAACTCGCCGCCGATCGCATCGATCTCCCCCGAGATCTGCCGCGCGCTCGGCCGGCGCTCCGTGCCCTTGAAGAACATGTGCTCGGAGAAGTGCGCGATGCCGTTCGTCTCCGGTGTCTCGTACCGCGACCCCGCGGCGAGCATCACCATGCAGGTGACGGACTGCGCCTCGGGCAGGTTCGCCGTCAGGACGCGCAGGCCGTTCTGGAGGACATGCCGCTCGTATGTGCTCATGGTCGCAGGCTACCGAGGAGGGCCGACCCGACCGTGGCGCACGCGGCGCCAGTCGTACTCGCCCGGCTCCGCTGCGAGGTAGACCGGCACGACACCGGCCCAGACCGGCAAGTCGAGATCCTCCTCGTCGTCCTCCTCCCGGCCGGTGCGGACCTTCGCCGACGCCTCGTCGAGCGGCAGCGAGACGATCGAGGTCGCTT
>DASSGL010000163.1:0-3735 GCA_035693525.1 Gaiellaceae bacterium
ACGATGCCGCCGCCGACCCAAAGGTGGATGGTTCCCTCGGCGACGGCGAAGGTGCGAATCGTGAGCGTGAGGTCGAGATCGCCGTTCGGGTGGATCGTGCCGAGCGCGCCCATCGACGCACCGCGGCCGACCGGCTCGAGCGCGGCGATGAGGTCGAGCGCCGCGATCTTCGGGCACCCCGTCACGGAGCCGCCGGGCAGCACGGCGTCGAGCAGCTCGGTGAGCGTCACGTCGTCGCGGAGCTCTGCCTCGACGGTCGCGACGAGGTGCGTGACGCCCGCGAGCTCGCGCTCCGCGAGAAGCTCCGGCCAGCGCACGCTGCCGGGCACGGCGACGCGAGAGAGGTCGTTGCGCTCGAGATCGACGATCATCACGTGCTCGGCGGCGTCCTTGGCCGACTCGATCGACACGCCGGCTGGGCGCGTGCCCTTGATCGGGGAGGTGCGGATGCGGTTGCCGCGGCGCGAGAGCAGGAGCTCGGGCGACGCCGACACGATCGTCCAGCCCGCCCCGGAGAGCGGACGCGGCTCGCGGGGACGGAGCGGCGCGAGCGCCCTCGCAAGCGCGCGTGCGTCGCCCTCGAAGTCGGCGCTCAGATGCTGCACGAGGTTCACCTGGTAGACGTCGCCCTCGGCGATCGCGGCCCGCACCGCGTCGACCGCTTCGGCGTAGGCAGCTTCGCTCCAGCTCGTCCGCCACGACCCGATCGCGTACGAGCCGTCCGCCTCGGGCGCGACCGCGGTCGCGCGTTCGAGAGCGTAGGCGGCCGCAGGCAGCGCACACGGCTCCGGCGGAGCCGGCTCACCGGAACGCCGCAGCGCGTCGGATGCGCGATAGCCGACGTAGACGCGCGCGACGAGATCGTCACGCTCGAAGAAGCCGTCCGCTGCGAGCGCCGGCTCGAGCTCGGCGAGCGACTCGAGCTCGACCGTCACGCGAGGATCGTGCGCGCGGCGTGGCGGATCCACTCGACGCCGAGCTCGAGATCGGCGACGGGCACCCGCTCGTCGGCGGAGTGGACGAGGGTCGCCGCCAGATCCGGAGGCATCGCCCGCGACGGGAAGAACCCGTACGCGACCGTGCCGAAGGCCTCCCGCAGCCAGTGGCTGTCCGTGAAGCCGGCAGAGCAGATCGGCACCGCCCGCGCACCGGGCTCGAGGTCGGACACGAACGAGTCGATCGCATCCCACAGCGGCGTGTCGAGGCGCGAGCGTGTGCCGCCCTGGGCCTCCACGAACTCGACCTCGTAGTCGACGTCGTGCCCGAGCACCTCCCGGATCAGCGGCTCGACGTGCGCCGGCGTCTGCCCGGGCAGAAGCCGGCAGTCGACGACGATCTCGCAAACCGCGGGGATGACGTTCCGCTTGCGCGACGCGGAGATCATGGTCGGCGAGAACGTCGGAGAGAGGAGCGGCTCGACGAGCGCGGCCGCCGTCGGGTCGAGCGCGCGCGTCCGCTCGACGACGCTGCCGGGCGAGGGCACGTCGCCGACGACCGTGCGGAGAAACGCCTCGACCTCGGGCTGGATCTGCGGCGCGTGCTCGTACTCCGCGAGGCGCTCGACGAGCCGCGCCGCCTTGACGAGCGCGTTGTCGGCGATGCCGGGCATCGACGCGTGCCCGGAGCGCCCGAATACGCGTATGCGGAACGGCGCGCTCATCTTCTCGGCCGTGGAGCAGACGTAGTAGACGCCGCCGCCGAGCTCGAGCCTGTCGCCTCCGCCCTCGTTCAGCGCGAAGTCGCAGCGGACCGTGTCCGGATGCTCGTTGCAGAGCCAGGAGAGGCCGAAGTCGTCGCCGACCTCCTCGTCGGCGGTCGCGGCGAGGATGAGGTCGCCGGCCGGCTCGAAGCCTTCGCGGGCGAGGGACGCGAGCGCGACCACGTTCGCCGCCACCTGTCCCTTCATGTCGAGCGCGCCCCTCCCCCAGACCTCGTCCTCGCGCACCTCGCCGGAGAAGGGCGGCACAGACCACTCCGCCGGATCGGCCAGCACGACGTCCGTGTGTCCGAGCAGGAGAAGGGTCGGCCCGTCGCCGCGGCCGGGAAGGCGCGCGACGAGATTCGCCCGCTCGGGGACTCGCGTGTAGAGCTCGCAGTCGACGCCGTTCGCCTCGAGGTACTCGCGGAGCAACTCGGCCGCGCCCGTCTCGTTCCCGGGAGGATTCGTCGTGTCGACCCGGATGAGCCGGCTGAGGAGATCCGTCACCTCGGCACGAAGGGTCGAGACGGCCACGCGCGGAGCATACTGACCCTATGGGCGACCTCTTCTCGGACGCCGCGCACGAGCGAGTTGCGGAGATCGCGCCGCTCGCACAGCGGTTGCGACCGGCGACGCTCGAGGAGTTCGTCGGGCAGTCGCACATCCTCGGCGAGGGCTCGGTGCTGCGTACGGCGATCGCACAGGACCGCGTGCGCTCGTCGATCTTCTACGGCCCGCCGGGATCGGGCAAGACGACGCTCGCGCGCATCGTCGCCGCCTCGACCGGCGCCGCGTTCGAAGAGCTCTCCGCGGTGTCGGCGACCGTGAAGGACGTGCGGGAGGTGCTCGCACGCGCGCGCGAGCGGCTCGGCTCGACCGGCACGCGCACGATCCTCTTCCTCGACGAGATCCACCGTTTCAACAAGGCGCAGCAGGACGCACTGCTGCCGGCGGTCGAGGAGGGCCTCGTGACGCTGATCGGCGCCACGACCGAGAACCCGTACTACGAGGTCAACTCCGCGCTCCTGTCGCGCACGCAGGTCTACCAGCTCGAGCCGCTCACGCCGGAGGAGGTCGACGTCGTCGTTCGGCGCGGGCTCGAGGTGGTCGGCGCGCGCACGTCGGACGACATCGTCGAGCTCATCGTGCGGCGCTCCGGCGGTGACGCACGCTCGGCGCTCAACATCGTCGAGCTCGCCTCCGAGACGGCGGAGGGCGAGATCACGGAGGAGAACGTCGAGGACGCTGCCCGCAAGCGGCCGCTCATCTACGACAAGACGGCCGATGCCCATTACGACTTCACGTCGGCGTTCATCAAGTCGATGCGCGGCAGCGATCCCGACGCCTCGCTGTACTACCTCGCCGCGATGCTCGAGGGCGGCGAGGACGCGCGCTTCATCGCGCGACGCATGATCGTGCTGGCCTCCGAGGACATCGGGAACGCCGACCCGCGGGCGCTGCTCGTCGCGGTCGCGGCGGCGCAGGCGGTCGAGCACGTCGGTCTGCCGGAGGCGCGCCTCAACCTCGCGCAGGCGGTCGTCTACCTCGCCCGCGCGCCGAAGTCGAACGCGAGCTATGTCGCGTTGAAGCGGGCAACCCGTGACGTGCAGGAGCGCGGCAACCTGGCGCCGCCGGTCGCCCTGCGCGACGGCTCGTACTACGGCCGTCGGCTCGGGCACGGCGAGGGCTACGTCTACCCGCACGACGACCCGCGCGGGTTCGACGTCGACCACCTTCCGGACGAGCTGAAGGGGACGACGTACTACGAGCCGTCAGGGCACGGAGAAGAGACGGATTAGCCGGCTCCACTTCCACGAATGGGGCGAGCCCGACGCGCCGCCGGTCGTCTGCCTGCACGGCGTCACCGCACATGGGCGACGCTTCGAGCGGCTGGCGCAGGAGCGCTGGACGAGCAGGTTCCGAATCGTCGCGCCTGACCTGCGCGGGCACGGCCGTTCCACGTCGGAGCCGCCGTGGACGTTCGCGCAATACGTCGACGACCTCGTCGACACGGTCGACGCGCTCGGGATCCTGGA
>DASSGL010000164.1:0-22957 GCA_035693525.1 Gaiellaceae bacterium
CGAGCTCGTCGCGAGCACGTCGTTCCTGCTCAAGCGGCTCGGCTTCGCGCTCAAGGCGCGGGCCGTCGAGGCGTTCGAGGCCGCCGGCGAGAGCCCGTACCGTCACGCCGTCCTCGCTGTTCTCGACGAGAGCCCGCGCGAGACCCAGGCGACGATCGCCGACGCGCTCGGCTACGACCGCAGCTGGCTCGTGGGCCTGCTCGACGAGCTCGAGGCCGACGGCTACATCGAGCGGCGCCGCGATCCGACCGACCGCAGGCGGCATCTCGTCAGCCTCAAGCCGGAGGGGAAGAAGAAGCTCGCCGAGCTGCGCGGGATCGCCGAGCAGGTGGAGGAAGAGTTTCTCGCCCCCCTCGCGCCGGAGGAGCGCGAGACGCTGCACCAGCTGCTGCTCGAGCTGGCCGCCCACCACGATCCGCGTTACGCGCCGCGGAACGGCTCGAGCTAGCGAGTTGAGCGGCCCGTCAGTCGGGCAGAAGCGGGACCATCAACCCCGTACCGCGCCCGAGTAACACGGCGCGCGTGATCGCCGAGCTGCCGTAGCGGCGGCGGATCTCGTCGATCGCAGCATCGACCGACTCACCGGCCCTTCGCTCGAAGGGCAGGACGAGCTGGACGGCTCGATGGTCGTCGAGGTTCGTGACGGAGATGCCGATGAGCGTGAGGCCGCGCCGTGCGATGGTCGCGGTCTCGGCTGCGAGCAGCCCACGGGCCGCCGCGAGGATCGTCTCCGTGTGCGCGGTTGCGTAGAACAGCGTGTGCGAGCGGGTCGCACGCGAGAAGTCGTCGAACCGCAGCCGCAGGACGACGGTGCGCCCTGAGCGTCCGGCTTCGCGCATCCGTTGCGTGACCCGGTCGACGAGCGCGACGAGCGTGGCGTCGAGCTCGTCGAAGGACAGCTGCCGGCGGCCGAGCGCGCGTTGCGACCCGATCGAGCGACGCCTCCGGCGCGCGTGCACCGGCCGCGGATCCCGGTTGTGGGCGAGGGCATGCAGGTGCCGGCCGGAGGCGCGGCCGAGCATCGAGACGAGCGCCGCCTCCGAGAGCCCGGCGACCTCGCCGACCGTCTCGATCCCGCGGGCTCGAAGCTTCCGGGAGGTTGCAGGGCCGACGCCCCACAGCCGCTCGACCGGTAGAGGGTGGAGGAACGCGAGCTCGTGCTCGGGCTGGACGACGAGCAGCCCGTCAGGTTTCGCGACGGCACTCGCCACCTTCGCCAGGAACTTCGTCCGTGCCACGCCGACGGTGATCGGCAGACCGACCCGCTCGCGCACGGCGCGCTTGAGCCTGACGGCGATCTCGGCCGGCGTGCCGGCGATGCGCTCCATGCCCCTAGCGTCGAGGAACGCCTCGTCGATCGAGAGCCCTTCGACGAGGGGAGACGTGTCCTCGAACACGCGGTACACCGCTTTGCTCGCTTCGGAATACGCGGCCATCCGCGGGGGGACGACGCGCGCGTGCGGACAGAGCCGGAGCGCCCGGCGGCCGCTCATCGCGGTCCGTACGCCGTATGCCTTCGCCTCGTAGCTCGCCGCGAGCACGATGCCCGCGCCGACGATCACCGGTTGTCCGCGGAGCTGCGGATCGTCGCGCTGCTCGACCGACGCGTAGAACGAGTCGAGGTCGGCGTGGAGGATGGTCGCTCGCTCCTGCACGAACATATGTTCGCACGGCGCGGCGACGATGAGTTCCCGCCTCGGAGGGCGTCTGAACGATGAAAGGCAGCGCTGAGACCGACGAGAGGAGAGGCCGATGAGCGGCATCACGCCGTGCCTGTGGTTCGACACCGAGGCTGAGGAGGCTGCGTCCTTCTATACCTCCGTCTTCCCCAGCTCGAAGATCGGCGCCGTCTCACACTATGGGGAGGGCGGTCCGCGTCCCGAGGGCATGGTCATGACGGTCGAGTTCGAGCTCGACGGCCGGGCATTCACCGCCCTGAACGGGGGCCCGGAGTTCACGTTCAACGAAGCGATCTCGTTCCAGGTGAGCTGCAAGGACCAGAACGAGGTCGACGCCTACTGGAACGCACTCTCGGAGTGCGGCGAGGAAGGGCCGTGCGGCTGGCTCAAGGATCGCTTCGGCGTCTCGTGGCAGATCGTCCCGACGGCGCTCCCGAAGCTCCTCGGCGACGCCGACCGCGAGCGCTCGCAGCGGGTGATGCAGGCCATGCTCAGCATGAAGAAGATCGAGATCGACGAGCTCGAGCGCGCCGCGGCCGGTGCCTGACCCGCCGCGGTGCAACTGGTGCCTGACCCGCCGCCGAGCAACTGGTGCCTGACCCGCCGCGGAGCGGCGTGTCTGGCACCGCTTTTCGGGAACGCGTGCTTGTTGAAAAGCGGTGTCTGGCACGCGCCTGCGGCGCGAGCCAGACACCAGACTTCGGCAACTGGTGCCCGACCCGCGCCTGCGGCGCGAGCCAGACACCAGACTTCGGCGGGTGGTGCCCGACCCGCGCCTGCGGCGTGAGCCAGACACCCAGCGAAGCGACTACGCGGCCGAGGTGTCGTTCTGCCAGAGGCCGAACTCGTTGCCCTGCGTGTCCGTGCAGGTGACGAACCAGCCCATGTTGGGCACCGGCATCGGCCCGGAGGCCTCGCCGCCGAGCTCCTTCACGCGCGCGGCGCCGGCGTTGATGTCGTCGACGAGGAAGTAGGTACGAATTCCCTTCTTTCCCGGCTCCATGTTGGTGATCGCTCCGCCGCTCTGATCGCTGATGCGGGTCATGTGGTACTCGGACGGCCCGGGGTACGACTCGAACGCCCAGCCGAAGAGCCCGCTCCAGAACCCGCGTCCCTTGGCGGTGTCGTCTGCCGGGATCTCGATGTGCACGATCTCGCCTGCCATCGGTTCTCCTTCCGTCACGTCGTCGCGAAGCGCCGATGCTCCGCTGGGTCAAAGGGTTGGACGTTGCGGCCGGAACGATCTCATCGGCGCGTCAGGCGCATTGCGCCTCCGTCATGCATCGCTCGAGCCGTATCCGCAAGGTATTTGCAGTCGCGTGCCGTAAAGTTGCAGCATGCCGGGAAAGCTTGCAGACGTCGCGAAGCAGGCGGGCGTCAGCGAGGCGACCGTCAGCCGCGTGCTGAACGGGCGTCCCGGTATCTCGGCCGCGACCCGCGAGGCCGTGCTGACGGCGCTCGACGTGATCGGGTACGAACGGCCAACCCACTTGCGCGTGCGGCGGGCGCGCATGGTCGGGCTGATCGTGCCCGAGCTTCAGAACCCGATCTTCCCCGCGCTGGCCGAGGTCGTCGCCGGCTCGCTCGCACAGCGCGGGTTCAACGCCGTCCTCTGCACGCGGACCGGGAGCATGTCCGAGGCGGAGTACGTCGAGATGCTGCTCGAGCGGCAGGTCTCGGGGATGGTGTTCGCGGGTGGCCAGTACGCCGAGGCGGACGCACCGCACGAGCATTACGCCCGCCTGCTGCAGCTGCGGCTGCCGGTCGTGCTAGTGAACGCCGCCGCCGAGCACCTCGACTTTCCGCGGGTCTCGACCGACGACGCGGTCGCGATGGAGCAGGCGTACGCGCATCTCGCCTACCTGGGCCACGAGCGGATCGGTCTGGTTCTCGGGCCCCCGGACCACGTTCCCTCCATGCGGAAGCTGGCCGCGTTCGAGGGCGCCGCCGCTCGCGCGACGGGCGAGCCGCTCGACCCGGAGCTCGTCGAGCGCACGAGGTTCTCGCTCGAGGGTGGGCACGCGGCCGCAGCCAGGCTCATCCCGCGCGGCGTGACCGGGATCATCTGCGCCAGCGATCCCCTGGCGCTCGGGGCAATCCGCGCCGCCCGCCGCGCCGGGCTCTCGGTGCCCGCCGACGTCTCCGTCGTCGGCTACGACGACTCGACCTTCATGAGCTGCACCGACCCGCCGCTGACGACCGTCCGGCAGCCGATCGAGGCGATCGGCCGTGCCGCCGTCGAGATGCTCGCCGGCCAGATCGAGGGCTCGGCGGTGCCGCCGGACGAGCTCTTCTTCGAGCCCGAGATCGTGGCGCGCGGCTCGACGGCGAACGCGCCCGTTCGAGCCGCCGCCGTCTGAGACCGGCTCCGCCGGCCCAAGCGGCGGGCGCAAGCTTGCTGAAATCTGCACGGACTCGTCACGTTCGTGCAAATTCTCGTACGACTCTTGCAAACGATTGTCGAATGTGCGAGGGTAGCTGCCGTGACCCAGACCGCCTCGGCCGCCGCGACCCCCCTCCCGGAGCCCGCCGAGAGCCGCGCGGAGCCCGCCTGGTGGCGCGAGGCGGTCGTCTACCAGGTCTACGTCCGCAGCTTCGCCGACGAGAACGGCGACGGGATCGGCGATCTCGCGGGCGTGCGCTCGCGGCTTCCGTATCTCCGCGATCTCGGCGTCGACGCCCTCTGGTTCAACCCGTGGTACCCGTCGCCGCTCGCCGACAACGGATACGACATCGCCGACTACCGCTCGATCGATCCGGCTTTCGGCACGCTCGAGGAGGCAGAGCAGCTGGTCGCCGAGGCTCGCGCGCTCGGCATCCGGACGATCGTCGACATCGTCCCGAACCACGTCTCGAACGAGCATCCGTGGTTCGAGGCCGCCATCGCCTCGCCGCCGGGCTCTCCCGAGCGCGCGCGGTTCTGGTTCCGGCCCGGCAGCGGCTCGGACGGCGCGCTGCCTCCGAACGACTGGCAGTCGATCTTCGGCGGCTCCGCCTGGACGCGCGTCACCGAGGCCGACGGCGCGCCGGGCGAGTGGTACCTCCATCTCTTCGCCCCCGAGCAGCCCGATCTCAACTGGACGCACCCGGACGTGTGGGCCGAGCACGAGGACGTCCTGCGTTTCTGGTTCGACCGCGGCGTCTCGGGCGTGCGGATCGACTCGGCCGCGCTCCTCGTCAAGGACCCCGAGCTCGGCGAGGAGCGGCCGGACAGCCCGCCGGGCGAGCACCCGTTCATGGACCGCGACCAGCTGCACGACGTCTACCGTCGCTGGCGCGCCATCGCCGACGGGTACGACGACCCGCGCGTCCTCGTCGGCGAGATCTGGCTTTCGGACGCCGAGCGGCTCGCACGCTACCTGCGGCGCGACGAGCTGCACACGGCGTTCAACTTCGACTTCCTGCGGTGCCCGTGGGAGCCGGAGCCGATGCGCACGTCGATCGCGTCTGCACTCGCCACGCACGCGCCCGTCGACGCACCGCCGACGTGGGTGCTGTCGAATCACGACGTCACGCGCCCGGTCACGCGCTACGGCCGTGTCGACACGTCGTTCGCGTTCGAGTCGCGCCGCGAGGGCACGCCGACGGACCTCGAGCGCGGCACGCGGCGCGCACGCGCTGCGGCGCTGCTCGCGATGGCCTTGCCGGGATCGTTCTACGTCTACCAGGGGGAGGAGCTCGGCCTGCCCGAGGTCGAGGACATCCCCCACGACCGCCGGCGCGACCCGATGTGGCTCCGCTCGGGCGGCGTCGACCCCGGTCGCGACGGCTGCCGCGTGCCGATCCCATGGGCGGGCAGCCGGCCGCCGTACGCCTTCAGCGGTGACGCCGCCTCCGAGCCGTGGCTCGAGCAGCCGGACGACTGGGCGCCGCTGACGGTCGCCGCCGAGAGCGCCGACCCGTCGTCGATGCTGAGCCTCTACCGCGCCGGGCTGCGGCTGCGACGCTCGGCACCCTGGCAGGACGGCGCGGAGCTTCGGTGGCTGCCGTCGGACGAGACGGTGATCGCATTCGCACGCGGCGATCGGTTCGCGTGCTTCGTCAACTTCGGCCCGGGCCCGGCCCAACTTCCGGCCGGATCCGACGTCCTCATCGCAAGCGACGAGCTCGAAGGAGGTGCTCTCCCGCAAGACACGACGGTCTGGCTCCATGTCCAGCGAGAGTTAGGTCAACGAAAGGAAGGACGATGAAGTCCACACGTAGGGCCGCGACCCTCGCCGCGGCGTGCCTGCTGGCCGTGTGTGCGAGCTCGATCTCGTCGGCGGCCGTGAAGAGCGGGTCCACGAGCTCGGCGAGCACGGTCACGATCAGCGTCGCGTCGCTGATCCCGGGGAGCACCGACGCGGCGAAACAGCAGTTCGCAGCTCAGGTCTCGCAGTTCGAGAAGGCGAACCCGAGCATCAAGGTGAAGCCGGTCGAATACCAGTGGACCGGCCCGACCTTCGCCGCGAAGCTCGCCGCCGGCACGCTGCCGACGGTCTTCGAGGTGCCCTTCACCGACGCACGCACGCTCGGCGAGAACGGACAGCTCGCAGATCTCACGAGTCTCGTCAAGAAGCTGCCGTACTACAGCAAGTACAACCCTGCCGTGATCGCCGAAGGCACCACGGCCAAGGGGAAGATCGTCGCCCTGCCGAAGGGCGCCTATGCGCAGGCACTGCACTACAACCGGAAGCTGTTCCAGCAGGCCGGGCTGAACCCGAACAAGCCGCCGACGACGTGGGGCCAGGTGGCCGCCTACGCGAAGCAGATCGCGCAGAAGACCGGCAAGACCGGCTACGCAGAGATGGCGAAGAACGACAACACGGCCGGCTGGATCCTCACCACCGTCGTCTATACGCTCGGCGGCCGCATGGAAACCGGCAGCGGCACGAAGGCGAAGGCCACGCTGTCGAACCCCCTGACGGCCCAGGCGCTGAACATGCTGAAGAGGATGCGCTGGACGGACAACTCGATGGGCTCGAACTTCGACATGGGCTGGAGCGACATCAACCAGCAGTTCGCGGCCGGGAACATCGGCATGTACATCAGCGGCTCCGACATCTACACGAACCTCGTGCAGGCGTCGAACGTCGACCCGAGCATCTACGGGATCGCCCCGCTCCCGCTCGCGAAGAACAAGAACGCCGGCGTCCTCGGCGGCGGCACGCTCGCCTCCGTCAAGCCGAACGTCAATGCCGCGGAGAAGGCAGCCGCGGTGAAGTGGATCGACTTCTACTACGAGCGGCCGCTCGTCACGAAGTCGCAGGCGGTCCGGAATGCGCAGACGCTCGAGGCGAACAAGCAGCCGGTCGGCGTTCCCGCGCTCCCGGTCTTCAACAAGGCGCAGTACGATCTCGCAAACACCTGGATCAAGCCGTACATCAACGTTCCGCTCGGCCAGATGAAGGCGTTCACGAGCGGCATCTTCAAGCAGAAGGTGATCCCCGAGCCCGCCGCGGCGACGCAGAGCGTGTACCACGCGCTCGATCCCGTCGTGCAGGCGGTTCTGACCGACAAGAATGCAGACGTCACGAGCCTGCTCGGGCAGGCGAACAGCGCTGCACAGACCGCGATCTCGAGCGGCGGCTGAACGAATGACCCGCGGGTGGTGTCGGCTCGTCCGGCACCACCCGTAGCACCGAAGCACCGAGGAGTTGGATGGGAGTCATCGAGGCGAGATCGGTAGGCAGCCGCAGCACGGAGGTCCGTCTGCCGCGGCGCACGCCTCTGACCTGGGTCCGTTCCGGCGGCCTGACCACGATCGTCTTCCTCCTGCCGCTGCTCTTCGTCTTCGGCGCGTTCTCGTGGTACCCGATCGTCCGCACGGTCGTGATGTCGCTGCAGCACACGAATCTCGTGCAGCCGGCGACCTGGGTCGGGCTGGACAACTTCCGTGCAGTCATCCACGACCCGCTGTTGCCGATCGCGGTGAAGAACACGGCGGAGTTCGCCGGCCTCGCGCTCGTCCTCGGCTATCCGATCCCACTCATCGCCGCGGTGTTGATGAGCGAGGTGCGGAAGCGCCGCGGAGTGTACACCGTGCTCGCGTATCTGCCGGTGGTGATCCCGCCGGTCGTCGCGGTGCTGCTCTGGAAGACGTTCTACGACGCGAGCTCGGCCGGCGTCTTCAACACGCTTCTCGGCTGGGTCCACCTCGGACCCTACACGTGGCTTCAGTCGCAGAGCACGGCGATGCCGTCGCTCGTGCTCGAGGCCACGTGGGCGAACGCGGGCGGCACGGTGATCATCTACCTGGCCGCGCTCATGAGTGTGGACAGCGAGTTGTACGAGGCGGCGTCGGTCGACGGTGCCGGGATCCTCCGGAAGGTCTGGCACATCACGCTTCCGCAGCTCCGCGGCGTGCTGCTCGTGACGATGATCCTCCAGATCATCGCGACTGCGCAGGTGTTCCTCGAGCCCTACCTCTTCACGTCGGGCGGGCCTGCGAACTCGACGCTGACGGTCCTGCTGCTCATCTACAACTACGCGTTCGGCAACTCGCTCGGTGGTGACTACGGGAAGGCGACGGCGCTGAGCCTCATGCTCGCCGTGTTCCTCGCGCTCTTCTCGTGGATCTATCTCCGGCTGACCCGCTCCTGGAGCACGAATTGAACGACGAGCCGGTACGGATCGTCGCGCACACGGACTGGTCGCGGCCGTCCGTGCGATATGGGCTTCG
The DNA here is from genome assembly GCA_035693525.1 of Gaiellaceae bacterium. GTDB lineage: Bacteria > Actinomycetota > Thermoleophilia > Gaiellales > Gaiellaceae > Palsa-739. Next base: position 8,341 of record DASSGL010000164.1, read on the forward strand.
CACGCTGCACGTGCTCTTGCTCGTGGGGGTCGTGGTGCTCGGGCTAGGGCCGATCCTCTGGCTCGCGAAGTCTGCGATCACGCCGACTGCCGACACGATCAGCCATCCGATCGCGCTCTTCCCGCACGGCTTCGCCTGGGGCAACCTGCGGGAGGCCTGGTCGAACGTGGGCGTGGGCCGCTACTTCTGGAACACGGTCGTGCTCGCGTTCGGATCCTGGCTGACGCAGCTGGTCGTCGCGACGACGGGCGGCTTCGTGCTGTCGGTGCTCCGGCCGAAGTACGCGCCGCTCCTGAAGGGGCTGCTGCTCGCGACGCTCTTCGTGCCGGCCGTCGTGCTGCTCGTGCCGCTGTACATCGAGATCGTGCGCCCGCCGCTCATCCACCACTCGTTCATCGACAGCTACTGGGCGGTCTGGCTGCCGGCCGGCGCGAGCGCGTTCAACGTCATCATCGTCACGCGCTTCTTCGACAACCTGCCGCGCGAGATCTTCGAGGCGGCGCAGATCGACGGGGCCGGGCCCTTCCGCCTGTTCACGAGGATCGTGCTGCCGATGTCGAAGCCGATCCTCGGCGTCGTCTCGGTCTTCGCCATCCTTGCGTCGTGGAAGGACTTTCTCTGGCCGCTGCTCGTGCTGACGAACCCCGACATTCAGCCGCTGTCGGTCCGGCTGCCGTCCATCCAGTCGCAGACTGAGCTCGGCGTCTTCCTCGCGGCGATGTTCATCGCCTGTCTCGTGCCGATCGTCGGCTTCCTGATCTTCCAGCGCTCGTTCCTGCGCGGGAGCGGTCTCGGCGGCGCCGTCAAGGGTTGACGGACTAGGCTCGCTCCGATGAGTGGGACGTTCATGCTCGGCGGCGAGCTCGAGGTGTGCCGCCTCGGCTTCGGTGCGATGCGGATCGTCGACGATCGCGCAGAGGGGGTGCGCGTCCTTCGGCGGGCGGTCGAGCTCGGGGTCAATCTGATCGACACGGCCGACACCTATGGCGCGGGCAGGAGCGAGGAGACGATCGCAGAGGCGCTTCATCCCTACCCCGACGGGCTCGTGATCGCGACGAAGGGTGGCCTCGGGTACGGGTTCCAGGACCGGATCCGCGACGCGCGGCCGGAGCGACTTCGCGCCGCCTGCGACGCGAGCCTCCGGCGGCTGAAGCTCGAGCGCATCGACCTGTACCAGCTCCACCGCCACGATCCCGAGGTCCCGATCGAGGAGTCCGTCGGAGAGCTCGACGCGCTTCGCCGCGAAGGCAAGATCCGGCTGATCGGCCTCTCGAACGTCTCGACCGATCAGCTTCGTGCTGCTCAGGGCGTGACGCGGATCTCCTCGGTCCAGAACGAGTACAACCGCGGCCTGCTCACCTCCGAGCCCGTGCTCGAGGCGTGCGCGGCGGACGAGATCGCCTTCTTCCCGTGGCGGCCGCTCGGCGAGGCGCTCCGCGACTCGGTCTACGAGCTGCGCTGGCTGCTCGAACGCTCCCCGGTGATGCTGCCGATTCCCGGCACCTCCAGCGTCGAGCATCTCGAGGAGAACATGCGAGCCGTCGCGTGAAGCCCCGCCTTCCGGGCGGGAGCGCGGGTAACGAGCAGCTGACTGCGGCTCTCGCGCTCGTTCTGCTCGTGCTGCTCGCCGTCGAGGGCGCGACGCTGCTCCGCCTCGGGTCGCTCCTCACGGTGCACGCGTTCGTCGGGATGCTCCTCGTCCCGCCGGTCGCCTTGAAGCTGGCCAGCACGGGTTGGCGCATGCTCCGCTATTACCTGCGCGGCGAGGAGTACGTGCGCCGCGGGCCGCCGCACCCCATGCTGCGCATGCTCGTCGCGCCGGTGCTCATCGCCGCGACGCTCGTCCTCTTCGCGACAGGAGTGGCGTTGCTCGTGCTCGGGCAGACGCACGGAGCCCTCGTCGGGCTTCACAAGGCGTCGTTCCTGGTCTGGCTCGGCGCGGGCGGGATCCACGTCCTCGCCCACCTGCCGAAGCTCCCGCGGTTGCTGCAGCAGCGCGCGCCCGGCACGGCGCTCCGCGTCGCTCTCGTCGCGTGCACCGTCCTCGGTGGGGCGATCCTGGCAACGACGACGCTGCCGACCGCCGACCGCCTCCAGGATCACATGTCGGCTCACGTCGGGCTCGACGCGCGGTAGTCACGGCTGGTCGAGCCGTGCGGCCTCGAGGTCGAGGTCGCGTTGGACGCGCTGCATCACGTTGTCGTCGATGATGCCGCTGTTGCGCAGGGCGATGATCTCCGCGCGCTCGGCGTCGAGAAGCTGGCGCATCACGCGCTGGTATGCGATCGACTGCTCCTCGATCGCGCCGTCGCCGTTCTCGTCGAGGCGAGCCAGGAACCGGTTGCGGCGGAAGCCGAACGCGCCGCGCAGCCGCTCGGCCGTCTCCGGGTAGACCGCGCCGTCGTCGACCAGCTCCTCGAGCCGCGCGAGAGCGGCCTCCGACGCGCGTATGCGCGCCTTCGCATCCTCGCGGTCGGCGCTCCCGTCGTCGCTGATGCCGAGCACGCGGATGAGGCTCGGCAGCGTCAGGCCCTGGAGCACGAGCGTCGCCACGATCACGGCGAACGTGATGAAGACGATCAGCTCCCGGTTCGGAAAGTCGATCGGCAGCGCGAGCGCCGCGACGAGCGAGACCGCACCGCGGATCCCGACCCAGGAGAGGAGAACCGGCCACTGCCACGGCGGGTACGGGTCGTGCGCACGGACCCGCGGGAACGCCCACCGCGGCAGGTAGGTGAAGATCGGCACCCAGAAGAGGCGGGTGAGAATCACGGTCGCCGAGACGAGCGCGGCATACCCGACGAGCCTTGCCGAAGAGATGCCCGACAGAGCATCGACGATCCGGCGCAGCTGTAACCCTACGAGCACGAAGAGGAGCGCGTTGACGAGGAAGACGAGGATCTCCCAGAACGCGTCACCCGAGAGCCGGGTCCGTTCCGTGGTCAGCTCGGGCGTGTACCAGCCCATGTAGACGCCGATCGTCACCGCCGCGAGCACGCCGGAGACCCCGACGGCGGCTGCCGGAAGGTAGGCGAGGTAGCCGCTCAGCACCGCGATCGCCACTTCGACCGGCGGGTCGTCGATCCGGCGCCGCACCTGGCGCACGCACCAACCCACGCCGAGCCCGATCGCGATCCCGCCGACGACGTTGAGCACGATCCGCCCCGATGTGTCGAGAAGGGAGAACGTCCCCCCGAGTGCGGCGCCGACGGCGGCTTTGTAGAGGACGAGCGCCGTGCCGTCGTTGACGAGGCTCTCGCCTTCGATGAGCGAGACGATGCGCCGCGGTGCCCCGAGCCGCGACGTGATCTCCGTCGCTGCGAGCGCATCGGTCGGCGAGACGACGGCACCGAGCGTGAAGGCGACCGCCCACGGCAGGCCGACCCACTCGTGCGCGACGACCGCGACCGCGGCCATCGTCGTCCCGACGAGGCCGACGGCCAGCAACCCGATCGGCCGCCTGTTCGTGCGCAGGTCGCGGAGCGAGGTGAAGAACGCGCCGGAGTAGAGGAGCGGCGGCAGGATCGCCACGAGCACGAGGTCGGGAGGCAGCGCGATGTGCGGCAGGCCCGGAATGAATCCGAGCGCGACGCCGCCGAGGACGAGCAGGATCGGGAGAGGCAGCCGCAGCGTCGGCGAAAGCGCGAGCAGCGCGCCCACGACGACGAGCAGGGCGAGCAACTCGAGGTCCTGGTGGGCGCCGAAGGGCACGGCCCGAGCTTACGTCTGCGGTATTCCGCCCTGGAGCTCTGCCAGCCTCCGCCCGAGGAAGCGGCGCTCGGCGTCGGATCGGACGAGCGCCAGCGCGCGCTCGTACGCGTCGCGCGCGTCATCGACACGATCGAGCCGTCGCAGCAGCTCGGCGCGCGTCGCGTGCAGATAGTGGTACTGGTCGAGCTCGAGGCGCTCGACCAGCGCGAGCGCAGACTCGGTGTCGCCTGCCTCCGCCAGGGCCGCGGCGTGGTTGAGCTCGACGACGGACGAGCCGGTGCGGCGGGCGAGCTCGCCGTAGAGGGCCGCGAGCTGGGGCCAGTCCTGCGGCTCCTCCGAGTGCAGGACGGCGATCGCCGCCTGAAGCACGTACTCGCCGCGGCCGCCGAGCGCCAGCGCGCGATCGAACGCCGCCTGCCCGGCCGCGATCTGGTCGCGATCCCAGAGCGACCGATCCTGATCTCGAAGCAGCACGATCGACCCGTCCGCGAATCGCGCCTCGCGCCGGGCGTCGTTCACGAGCATCAGGGCTAAGAGCCCGTGCACCTCGGGCTCGTCGGGCATCAGCTCGGCGAGGGAGCGGCCGAGCCGGATCGCCTCGGCCGCAAGCTCGCTGCGCCCTCCGTAGCCCTCGTTGAAGATGAGGTAACAGACGGCGAGCACGGCCGCGAGCCGGTCGGGCAGCAGGTGAGCGGGCGACACCCTGAACGGGATCCCGGCGGCCTTGATCTTGCTCTTTGCGCGGACGAGCCGCTTGGCCATCGTGGCGTCGGGGACGAGGAAGGCGCGCGCGATCTCCTCGGTCTCGAGGCCGCCGAGCGTCCGTAGCGTGAGCGCGACCTGCGCGTCGAGCGCGAGCGCCGGGTGGCAGCACGTGAAGACGAGCTCGAGGCGCTCGTCGCGGATCGTCGTGTCGTCGAGCTCGTCCTCCATCGCTTCGGGTACCTCCAGCAGGCGGGTCTTCGCTGCGAGCGTGCGGTCACGGCGGATGCGATCGATCGCCCGATTGCGCGCCGTCGTCACGAGCCATGCGCGCGGGTTCGACGGTGTCCCGTCGCGGTCCCAGCGCTCGGCGGCGATCGCGAACGCGTCCTGCGCGGCTTCCTCGGCGAGGTCGAAGTCGCCGAGGAAGCCGATCAGGGCGGCGAGAACGCGACCCCACTCGTCGCGGAAGATCCGGTCGAGAGCCGGCCGGTCTACCACTCGGTGATGGGCCGGACCTCCACCGCGCCGCCCATGCGGGCCGCCGGAATGCGGGACGCGAGCTCGATCGCGGCGTCGAGGTCGTCGGCCTCGTAGAAGAGGTAGCCGCCGAGCGCCTCCTTGACCGCGACGAACGGCCCGTCGGTCGTCAGCGTCCTGCCGTCCTGCACGCGCACCGTGGTGGCCGTCCCGGGCTCGTCGAGCCCGAGGCCGGGGGTGACGCCGGGCGTCTCGTTCAGGGACTTGTAGTCCGCGTACACCGCCTGCTGCTCTGCCTCCGGCAGCCGTGCCCAGGCCTCGGGATCCCGCGGCGTCGGGGTGTCGCCCTGGTGAATCAGCAGCATGTACTTCATGGCGATTCCTCCTTCTCGTGGAGTTGGTCGCCTCTGAGACGAACGGCTCCGCCGCGAAAGGACACCTATTGCTTGGGTGGAAGCGAGCCCGCGAACGAGACGCCGCGCTTCACCCACGACGCGAGTTGGCGCTTCGTCCGGACGTCCTCGGCGTCCACACGCAGCCAGCCCGGCATCTGCCGGCCGCCCATCTCCATCAGGCGAGCGGGGGTCGTCTCGACGAGCGCGTCCGATTCGTCCGGGTCGACGCGAACCAGCAAGCCGCCCTGACCACTCGCGGACACCGCCATGTTGCCGCCGACGAGGAACGCGAGACCCCCGAACATCTTCTTCTCCGTGAGCGCGGGCTCGTCGGCGACGAGCTCGCGAACACGGGCGGCGAGCGCCTCGTCGTACGCCATCACGTGCCAATCTAGCGAGTAGGTTGAGCCGCATGACGAGGCGCGAGTGGCTGGAGCGAGGCCGCGAGGCTCATGGGGCTCGCGCCTGGGTGGTCGCGTTCGACGCGCTCTCGCAGGCCGACGGGGAGTCGCCGCTCGGCCCGGGGGACCTCGAGCTGCTCGCCGTGGCGGCCTTCATGCTCGGTCGCGTCGACGACTTCCTCGACGTCCTCGAACGTTCACACGACGGTCATGTCGAGGCCGGCGAGCTCCTTCGTGCGTCGCGTTGCGCGTTCTTCATCGGCGTGAACCTGGCGTTGCGGGGTGAGATCGGCCGCGCCACAGGCTGGTGGGGTCGTGCGCGTCGCCTGGTCGAACGCGAGGGGCGCGAGTGCGCCGAGCAGGGTTACCTGCTGATGCCGATCGCGCTGCAGAACGAGTCGGCGGGCGACTACGAAGCGGCCTACTCGGTTGCGGGGGAGGCTGCGGCGATCGGCGAGCGCTTCGGCGACCCCGATCTGTTCTCGCTCGCCGTGCACACGCAGGGGCTGGCGCGGATCAGGCAGGAACGTGTTGCCGACGGCCTGGCGCTCCTCGACGAGGCGATGCTCGCCGCGACCGCGGGCGACCTCTCGCCGATCATCACAGGCGTCGTCTACTGCGGCGTGATCGCCGGGTGCGAGGAGGCGTTCGAGCTCCGCCGTGCGCGCGAGTGGACGGACGCGCTCGAACGGTGGTGCGAGGAGCAGCCCGAGCTCGTCGCATTCAACGGCCGCTGTCGCGTGCACCGAGCCGAGATCATGCAGCTGCACGGCGCCTGGACGGATGCGCTCGACGAGGCGCTGCGCGGGCGGGAGCGGAGCGAGCGGGCGATGAACCGCGACGCCGCCGCCCAGGCTCTCTACCTGCAAGGCGAGCTCCACCGTTTGCGCGGCGACCTCGACGCGGCGGAGGAGGCCTATCGCGACGCGAACGCGCTGGGTCGTGAGCCCCAGCCCGGCTCGGCGCTCCTCCGTCTCGCTCGAGGCGATGCGGAGGCCGCGGCCGGCGCGATCAGGCGCGCACTCGCGGAGACGGCGGAGCCGCTGAAGCGCGCCCGCCTGCTTCCCGCGTACGTCGAGATCATGCTCGCCGCCGGCGACGAGGACGCGGCGCGTCGTGGCTGCACGGAGCTCGAGAAGATCGCAGGTACGAGCGGCAGTTCGATGCTGCACGCGTTCGTCGAGCATGCCAACGGCTCGGTCGAGCTTGCGGCGGGCAACGCCGAAGACGCTCTTCGCCCGCTGCGCCGCGCGTGGCGCAGCTGGCAGGAGATCGACGCGCCCTACGAGGCCGCGCGCACGCGGGTGCTCGTCGGGCTCGCGTGCCGGGCGCTCGGCGACGACGCCTCGGCCCAGCTCGAGCTCGATGCCGCCGCCGCGACCTTCGAGCGGCTCGGCGCGGCTCCCGACGCGGCGCGCGTCGCGGCCTTCGTCGAGCCGGGTCGGGCGCCCGAGCTCCACGGACTGACGCAGCGCGAGCTCGAGGTACTGCGTCTCGTCGCGGCCGGCCGGAGCAACCGGGAGATCGCGACGACGCTCGTCGTCAGCGAGCACACGGTCGCCCGCCATCTGCAGAACATCTTCGGCAAGCTCGGCGTCTCCTCACGCACCGCGGCAACGGCATTCGCGTTCGCGCACGACCTGGTCTGAGTGGTCCAGCAACCAGCTTTCAAGCTGGTTGCGGTCGTAGCGCCGTCCAGAACGGAGTCGACTACCGCAACCTGACTGAAGTCAGGTTGCGTGGTCCAGCAACCAGGTTTTCAAGCTGGTTGCGGTCGTAGCGCCGTCCGGACGAAGTCGACGTCTGCAACCTGACTGAAGTCAGGTTGCGTGGTCCAGCAACCAGCTTTCAAGCTGGAGGCGGTCGTAGCGCCGTCCAGAACGGAGTCGACAACCACAACCTGACCGAAGTCAGGTTGCGAGCAATGGTCAATTTTGACCACGCCGTCTCCGCTCGAAGTTGGCTGATTCCGGCGATGAACGGGGATCGCGGCCTCCGTAGCGTCAGCGGCGACACCGAGCTACTGGAGGCGGCAATGAGCAGCAACGGACAGACGGAGCACGTGGACACGGTCGTGGTCGGCGCGGGGCAGGCGGGGCTCGCGGTCGGCTACCACCTCGCGAGGCAGGGACGGGAGCTCCTGATCCTCGAAGGCGCCGAGCGCGTCGGCGACTCCTGGCGCAGCCGCTGGGACTCGCTGCGGCTCTTTACGCCCGCTCGCTACGACGGCCTGCCGGGGTGGCGGTTCCCGGCACGCGGCTGGTCGTTCCCGACGAAGGACGAGATGGCCGACTTTCTCGAGGCGTACTCGGCCCGCTTCGAGCTTCCCGTGAGGACGGGCGTGGCGGTCGACCGCGTCTCGAAGGAGAGCGGGCGATTCGTCGTCACGGCCGGCGACCGGTTGATCGAGGCCGACCGCGTCGTCGTCGCGTCCGGGGCACATCGCGTCGCACGCGTCCCCGCCTTCGCCGCGGAGCTCCACCCCGGAATCGTGCAGCTGCACTCGAGCGAGTACCGCGGGCCGTCGCAGCTCCAGGAGGGCGGCGTCCTCGTCGTCGGCGCCGGCAACTCGGGCGCCGAGATCGCGAAGGAGCTCATGCCGACCCGCACGACGTGGCTCGCCGGCCGGAGCGTCGGCGAGATCCCGGTGCCCCACGGCAGCCGTCGCGCACGTCTCGGTCTCCCGGTCTTCCGCTTCGTCGGCCACCACGTCCTGACGGTTCGAACGCCGATCGGGCGGAAGGTCGGACCGACGCTCGCGCACGGTGCGACGCCGCTGATCCGCGTCAAGTACGCGCACCTCGCCGAAGCCGGGGTCGAGCGCGTGCCGAAGGTCGCGGGAGTGAAGGACGGACGTCCGGCCCTCGAGGACGGACGCGTGCTCGACGTCGCGAACGTCGTCTGGTGCACCGGGTTCCGCCAGGACTTCTCCTGGATCGACCTCCCGATCTTCGACGATGCGGGCGAGCCCATGCACGAGCGAGGCGTCGTCAGCTCGCAGCCGGGGCTGTACTTCGTCGGCCTCCTCTTCCAGTACGCGGTCACGTCCGATGTGCTGCCGGGCGTCGGCCGCGACGCGAAGCGCATCGCGAAGCACATCGCGCAGCAGCCGGCGACGAGCGGGGCTCGCACCGTGCCGGCCGAGGGACGACTGCAACCTGCCTGAAGGCAGGTTGCCGAGCCTCGCGGCCGCCCTGCTATCTTACGTTAACGTCAAGATCAGTAGGAAGGGCGGAGAGCTGGGGCTCGGGAAGCTGGAGTACAAGTGGGTGGCGTTGTCCAACACGACGCTCGGGATGCTCGTCGCGACGATCAACGCGTCGATCCTCCTGATCGCGCTGCCGGACATCTTCCGCGGCATCCACATCGACCCTCTGGCGCCCGGCAACACGAGCTATCTGCTGTGGCTGATCCTCGGGTTCATCGTCGTCATGGCAGTGCTGCTCGTCAGCCTCGGCCGGCTGGGCGACATCTACGGCCGCGTGAAGATGTTCAACCTCGGGTTCGCCGTCTTCACAGTCTTCTCGATCCTGCTCTCGGTCACGTGGATGCACGGCGCCGCCGCCGCGATCTGGCTCATCCTGATGCGCGTCGGTCAGGGCGTCGGCGGGGCGCTGATCTTCGCCAACTCGAGCGCGATCCTCACAGACGCCTTCCCGCCGCACCAGCGAGGGCTCGCGCTGGGCGTGAACTCGATCGCCGCGATCGCGGGCTCGTTCATCGGTCTCGTGCTGGGCGGCGTGCTCGCACCTGTCTCGTGGCGGCTGATCTTCCTCGTGTCCGTTCCCGTCGGGATCGTTGCGACATTCTGGGCTTACCACTCCCTGCGTGAGCTGAGCGCGCGTCGACCCGCGCGAATCGACTGGTGGGGAAACGCGACCTTCGCCCTCGGCCTCGTCGGCGTGTTGATCGGAATCACCTACGGGATCCAGCCGTACGGCGCGCACACGATGGGCTGGACCTCGCCCTTCGTCCTCTCGATGCTGCTCGGCGGCCTTGCTCTCCTTCTCGTGTTCTGCGTGATCGAGGTCCGCGTCGAGGAGCCGATGTTCCACCTCGACCTGTTTCGAATTCGCGCGTTCGCAGCCGGGAACGTCGCCGCGCTGCTCGCGGCAATGGGACGCGGCGGCCTCCAGTTCATCCTGATCATCTGGCTCCAGGGCATCTGGCTGCCCGAGCACGGATATGCGTTCTCGCAGACGCCGCTGTGGGCGGGGATCTACATGCTGCCCCTGATCGGCGGCTTCCTCGTCGCCGGGCCGGCCTCGGGCTGGCTGTCGGATCGCTTCGGCGCGCGCCCGTTCGCGACCGGCGGCATGCTCCTCGCTGCGGCGAGCTTCGTGCTCCTGATCGTGCTGCCGGTGGACTTCTCGTACCCCTGGTTCGCGCTCATCCTCGTCCTGAACGGCGTCGGCATGGGCCTCTTCGCGTCGCCCAACAGCGCCGGCGTCATGAACTCGCTTCCGCCCTCGCAGCGCGGCGCGGGCGCCGGGATGCTCGCGACGTTCATGAACTCCGCGAGCGTCCTCTCGATCGGCGTCTTCTTCACGCTCATGATCGTCGGGCTCGCCGCAGGCCTGCCGCACGCGTTGCAGAACGGCCTCGTCGCTCACGGCGTGCCGGCCTCCGATGCCCACCAGGTCTCGACCCTGCCTCCCGTCGCGACGCTCTTCGCGTCGTTCCTCGGGTACAACCCGATGTCGACGCTGCTCGGCCCGCAGGTGCTCGGTAACCTCCCCGCAGGACAGGCGCAGACGTTGACCGGCCGCAGCTTCTTCCCGCAGCTCATCTCCGGGCCGTTTCATTCGGCGCTCGTCTATGCGTTCGTCTTCGCGACGGTCGCCTGCCTGGTCGCGGCGGTCGCGTCGCTCATGCGCGGCGGCAAGTACCACCACCTCGAGGCGGTGCCGGTGCCGTCGCCGTCGCCGACCGGCCTCGAGCCCGTCGAGGAGATGGCATGAGCGTAGGCGCCGCAACAGACGTCTACCGCATCGGCGAGGTCGCGGAACGCGTCGGGGTCACGCCGCGGACGATCCGCTACTACGAGGAGCGGGGGTTGCTCGGCCACGCGTCGACGAGAGCGAAGGGAGCCCACCGCGTCTACGCCGAAGCCGACGTGATCCGCCTGCAGGAGCTGATCCGGCTCCGCGACCTTCTCGGGCTCTCGCTCGAGGAGCTGGTCGAGCTCGCCGAGACGGAGGAGGCTCGCGCGGTGCTGCGCGGCCGCTGGGCCGACAGCGCGAGCGACGAGGAGCGCGCGCGGATCGTCGACGACGCCATTCCGCTAGTCGAGCGCCAGCTCGAGCTCGTCGCCGCGCGTCAGGAGAAGCTCGCCGCGTTCGCGGACGAGCTCGCGGCGAAGCTGAAGTCGCTGAAGCGCCGTCGCCGCGAGCTGGCACGGTAGCGCGTTCAGCGCCGCGCTTCCCGCAGGGTGCGGAAGGTGATCGAGTAGCGGAGCTCGGGCGCGGCCGGAATCGAGTGCTGCCACGAGCTTCGCGCCTCTCCTGCGAGGACGTACCCCGAGCGCGGCTCGAGCGGAACCTCCCAGACTCGGCGGTCGTCTCCCTTGCCGCGCTGGAAGCGGAGGCGCGCCGCTCCCTGCAGCGAGATCCCGACTACGGTGCCGAAGGCGGGAGCGTCTCGATGCCAGCCGATCGTCGAGCCCTCGGGGTACCGCTGCACGAGGGCCTCGACGAGGTCGTCCGGTGCGACGGCCGCGAGCTCGGCGGCCCGCTCGCGCGCGAGTTCCAGCCAGTCGGGAATCGGCTCACCCGGCTGCGGCGTCCGGGCCTCGTAGTCGTAGCTGAGGCCGAAGTGGCGGGCCGTGCGCCGCGCAGCCTGGCCGTGGATCACGATCGGGTCGAACCGAAGCGACTCGATCCGCTCGAGCAGCGCCTGCTCCTCCTCCCCCGATACGAGATCGGGCTTGTAGAGCAGGCCGTCCGGCTTTTCGCGCGGCCCTCTTGCCATTCTCAATCGAGCCTGAACACCTCTTCGAGAGGAGGCGGCCCGCTGTCCGGCACGCGTTCCTCGAGGAGCTCGGCCATCGCGTCCTGCCAGCGCGCCGAGACCTCTTGCCCTTCGAGGTATCGCCCGGCTGCCTCGAGGTCCTCGGCCTCGAAGTAGCCGAACATCTCGTTCCCGTTGCGGAAGATCGTGTAGTTGCGGATCCCGGCGCTGCGGAGTGCGTCGAGCATCTCCGGCCACACCGCCTCGTGCGCTTCGACGTACTCGTCGACGCGCTCCGGACGCACGCGGAGGACGAATGCCGTGCGATCAGCCATCTAACTCTCCTTCACGACGAGGACGACGAGGTCTCGCGGCCCGTGCACGCCCTCGACGCGGTTCAGCTCGATGTCCGAGGTTGCCGACGGTCCGGAGACGAAGGTGATCGGGCGGTTCTGGAGTCCTGCGCCCGCGATGCGCGCGAGCGCCTCCGGCAGCAGCTGGACGATCTGGGTCTCGCGGACGACGCAGACGTGGAGGTCGGGCACGAGCGTAACGGCACGTCGGCCTTCCGACGGGCTCGCCGTGAGGACGATCGTGCCTGTCTCGGCGATCGCGACCGTGCACCCGGTGAGCGCACCGTCCATCTGGTCGAGCTCGCTCGCCGACAGGCCCTCGTCGGCGACGAGCTCGAGTGCGGGGCTGCGCCACGACCGCGGCACGCCGTCAGGCGCGACGAGCCTCCGCGCGTCGCGCTCCGCGCCGACGGAGGCGACGATCCCGGCGAGATCTTCCTCCGTGCAACGACGAACGTCGGCTCGGTACTCGCCGACGCGCTCGCAGAAGAGGGCGACGCACTGCTCTTCGTCGAGCGTTCCATGTCGACGATAGGCGGGCACGATCGCGGCCGCGCTTGCGGGCTTGGCCTCGCGCACGCGCCGGAGCACCTCCTCGCGCGCAGCGCTCATCGGCGCTCCCGCTTCCACCACGAGCGAAACGTCTGCGCGGGCAGCGGCTTCAGGTCACGCGTCCGCGTCCACCCCGAGAGCGGCGGCGGCAGGCGGCGAAGCGTGCCCGTCCGGACGAACGGCCGCTGCGCGAGGCGGCCGAGGCGCTGCGCGAACGCGAAGCGGCTCGGGCCGCCGAAGACCCAGGCGGCGGCGGCCATCAGCGTGCGCTCGCTGCGCGGCGCCGTCGCCTGCACCGCCTTGGCGCGCAGGTGCAGCAGCACCTGCGGAATGTCGATCTTGACCGGGCAGACCTCGTAGCACGCCCCGCACAGGCTCGAGGCGAACGGCAGCGACGGTGCCTGCTCGATGCCGCGGAGCTGCGGCGTGAGGATCGCGCCGATCGGGCCTGGATACACGGAGCCGTACGCGTGGCCGCCGGTGCGCGAGTAGACCGGGCAGACGTTGAGGCACGCGCTGCAGCGGATGCAATGCAGCGCCTGGCGCCCGACCCGGTCAGCGAGGACGCGCGTCCGGCCGTTGTCGAGCAGCACGACGTGGAGCTCCTCGGGGCCGTCGCCGTCTGCGACGCCCGTCCACAGCGACGTGTACGGATTCATGCGCTCTCCGGTCGCAGATCGCGGAAGAAGCTGCAGGAACACCTCGAGATCCGAGAAGCGGGGCAGCAACTTCTCGATGCCGAGGATCGTGACCAGCACCGGAGGCAGTGTCGTGCACATGCGGCCGTTTCCCTCGGACTCGACGACGCAGACCGTGCCGGTCTCGGCGATGCCGAAGTTCGCGCCGCTCACGCCGACGCGGGCCGCGAGGAAACGGTCGCGCAGGTATACCCGTGACGCCTCGGCGAGATCGTGCGGATTGTCCGAGGCGATGCCCGGAGCGATGGTCCGCGCGAACAGGTCGCGAATCTCCCGCCTATTGCGGTGGATCGCGGGTACGAGGATGTGCGACGACCAGTCGCCGTCGAGCTGGAGGATCAGCTCGGCGAAGTCCGTCTCGATCGCGTGGATGCCGGCGGCGGCGAGGGCGTCGTTCAGGCCGATCTCGTCGGTCGTCAGCGACTTGACCTTCACGACCTCGTCGGCACCGTGGCCGCGCGCGACGTCCGCGACGACGGCGTTCGCCTCGGCCGCGGTCGCCGCCCAGTGCACGCGTCCGCCCGCGGCCTCGACGGCCGACTCGAACTGGAGCAGGTAGTCGTCGAGGTGGGCGAGGACATCCTGCTTGATCGCCTTCCCGGCCTCACGCAGCTCCTCCCAGTCGGGTACCTCCGTGACGACGCCCGCGCGCTTCGCGCGAATCGTGTCGGTGGCGTTGCGGAGGTTCGTGCGCAGCTGGACGTTCGCCAGCTCGACGCGGGCGGCTTCGGGGAAGTCCGTCATTCCGACGCGAGGATCTCCGCGAGATGGAGCGTACGGACGCCGGCGCGGCGACGTGAGAGGCCGCCGCCTATCTGCAGGAGGCAGGAGCCGTCGAGCGCGGTGCAGACGTCGGCTCCGGTCGATTCGACCGCATCGCACTTGTCGGCGAGCATCGCGCTCGACGTGTCGGCGTTCTTGATCGAGAACGTGCCGCCGAAGCCACAGCACTCGTCGTCGCGTGGCAGCTCGACGAGCTCGAGGCCGCGGACCCTCCGCAGCAGGCGCAGCGGCGCTTCGCCGACGCGGGTCACGCGCAGCGAATGACACGTCGGGTGGTACGTCACGCGGCCTGCGAACGAAGCGCCGACGTCCTCCACGCCGAGCTTGCTCACGAGGAGCTCCGACAGCTCGAGCACGTTGTCCAGGCCGTAGAGCTCCCGGACGGTCCCGACGCAGGACGACGACGGCGAGACGACGGTCTCGTAGGCGCCGAAGATCTCGACGAAACGGCGCCCGAGCTTCGCCGCTTCGTCGGCGTAGCCGCTCGAAAGGTGCATCTGGCCGCAGCAGGTCTGCTCCGCCGGGAACACGACCTCGTGGCCGAGCCGCTCGAGGACGCGCACGGTGGCGCGGCACGCCTCGGGAAAGAGCGT
>DASSGL010000165.1:0-22785 GCA_035693525.1 Gaiellaceae bacterium
GGAGCGGTCGACGGGACGTGGGCCGCCCGGCTGCCCGCGCTGAAGGCACGGCTCGGGCTCGACAGCGGCGAGCTCGGGCTCGCGATCTTCTGCGTGTCGGTCAGCGCGACGCTCGTGCTGCCGGTCGCCGGCTGGCTCACGTCGCGGGCCGGGAGCCGCGGCCCGAGCGGGCTCGGGCTCGTGCTCACCGCCGGTGCCCTCACCGCGGCCGCGTTCGCCCCGTCGCTCGCCGCGCTCGCGCCGGCGGCGTGCCTGATGGGCGCCGGCATCGGCATCGTCGACGTCGCCGCCAATGCGCACGGGATCGTGCTCGAGCAGCGCCTCGGTCGCCCGGTGCTCTCCGCGCTCCACGGAGCGTGGAGCGCCGGGCTGCTGGCCGGCTCCGCGATCGCGGCGGGTGCGGCTGCTGCGGGCGTCGGCCCGCGGGTCCAGTTCCCGCTCGTGGCCGCAGGAGTGCTCGCGATCGCCGTCGTCTTCGTCCCGCGGCTGCTCCCTGGGACGGCGGCCGACGTCGACAGCGCCCACTTCGCCTTGCCGCGCGGAGCGCTGGCGCTGCCCGCGTTCCTCACCTTCTGCTCGATGTTCGTCGAATCGGCCGCGATGAACTGGAGCGCAGTCTTCCTCGCCGGCCCCGCACACGCATCGGCGGCGGTCGCCGCAGCCGGCGTCGTCGCCTTCGCGATCGCGATGGCACTGGCCCGCCTCGTCGGCGACCGGCTGATGGTTCGCTGGGGCGTCGCCGGCCTCGCGCAACGCGGCGGGCTCCTGACCGCCGGCGGAATCGCACTCGCACTCGGGACCCGGTCGCCCGCTCCCGCCCTCGTCGGCTTCGCGCTCGTCGGCGCGGGGTGCGCCGCGATCGTGCCTGCCCTCTTCCGCGTCGCCGCATCGGTCGAAGGCGTCGCGGCCGGCGCGGGCATCGCCGCCGTCGCGACGGCGGGCTACACGGGCGGCGTGCTGAACGGCCCGGCGATCGGCTTCCTCGCACGCGGCGTCGGGCTGACGGCCGCGCTCTCGGTCATCGGCGTCGCCGGGATGCTGATCGCCGTGCTCGGGTCGCGGCTTCGACGCTAGGCTCCCCGGTCGTGACGAAGGAGATCCGCACGGTCGGCGTCGTCGGGCTCGGCGCGATGGGCGCGGGTATCGCACAGCTCTGCGTCGAGGCGGGCGTCGAGACGGTCGGCCGCGAGGTCTCGACGGAGCTCGCCGAGAGGGCCCGCGACCGGATCGCGCACTTCGTGACCCGCAAGGTCGAGAAAGGCACGCTCGACGCCGAGGCGCGCGACGCCGCGCTCGGCCGCCTGTCGCTGACGACCGAGGTGGCCGACCTCGCCGGGTGCGACCTCGTGATCGAGGCGATCGTCGAGGAGCTCGGGCCGAAGCAGGAGCTCCATCGCGAGCTCGAGCGCGTCTGCGCCCCCGATGCCGTGCTCGCCACGAACACCTCTGCGCTCTCCGTGACGGAAATCGCCTCGGCGACGACGACTCCGGAGCGCGTCGTCGGGATGCACTTCTTCAATCCGGCGCCGCTGATGCCGCTCGTCGAGATCGTCCGCGCGGAGCTTTCGTCCGACGACGCCTGCGAGACCGCATACGCGTTCGCGGAGCGAATCGGGAAGCGCCCGATCCGGTGCCACGACACGCCGGGCTTCGTCGTCAACCGCGTCTTGATCCCGCTGCTGAACGACTGCATCCGGGTGCTCGACGAGGCGCGGGTCGGGGTCGAGGATCTCGATACGGGCATGAAGCACGGCGCCGGTTGGCCGATGGGGCCGTGCGAGCTCGTCGATCTCGTGGGCATCGACGTCCACGTGCACGCGAGCGAGGCGCTCTACGAGAAGACGCGCGAGCCGCGCATGGCGCCGCCGCCGCGGCTCGTCGCGATGCGGAACGCCGGCCTGCTCGGCCGCAAGAGCGGGCGCGGGTTCTATTCGTACTGACGTGTCCTGCGGTTCCGAGAGCAGCGGGCATTGCCTTCCCCGGGCCCGGCAATGCACACTGCGACCGTGAGCCCGAGCGGCGCGAGCCGGCGGATCCGCGCCGGTCGCCTATCTCCCGTAACAGAACCTTTACGGTCCCCTGAATCGCGGGCAACGCCCCGCGTCGATACTGCGTGGGCGATGCGGTGCCTCGCCTATTTCTCTGCGGTCTGTGCGATCCTCGCCGTGCCGACGGCTGCGCTCGCGGCGCGCGACGCGAGCGGCGACGGCTCGCTCGTCGTGCAGAACGGGGCGGCGCCCTGGAGTGGGAGCGCCACCTGGACAGGCGTCTCGGCCGACGACACGCCGGTCGTCGCGCTGCGCATCACGGGCTCGGTGATCGGTCGCGTTCGCGACCGCGGGCGCATTCTGATCGACGCGGGGAGCAACACCGACGCCGCCGTGCAGGTCCTCGGTGCCGGGGTCGGACGACCGGCCGACCCGAAGCGGAGCGACACCGCGCAGGTCTGGACGGGCAACGACTTCACGTTCCGCGCGGTCGGCGGCACGTTCACGATCCTCGTCTACGGCTCCCACGTCAACCTCGTCGCAGCCGGCCAGGGCTCCGTCCGCCTCGCCGGGTTGCCCGACATGGCGACGGGCGACGGCAAGTACTCGCTGAACGACAAGGACTTCGTCTCGCTCCCGAGCGTGCAGACGACCAGGCTCACGATCGGCTCGGGCGGGTAATCGAGCTAGACATGGCCGCGAAGCCGCAGACGGTGCTCGTTGTCGAGGACGAGGCGTCGATCGCGTCGTTCGTCGCCGCGTACCTCAAGAACGCGGGCTACGCGGTGCGCACGACGGCGAGCGGCAACGAGGCGCTGAGGCTCGTCGAGTCGGAGAAGCCCGCGCTCGTCGTCCTCGACCTGATGCTGCCGGACATCGACGGCGTCGAGGTCTGCAAGCGGATCCGCCAGACCGGCGACCTGCCCGTGCTGATGCTCACGGCGCGCGACGAGGACGTCGACAAGATCATCGGGCTCGAGGTCGGCGCCGACGACTACATGACGAAGCCGTTCAACCCGCGCGAGCTCGTGGCGCGGGTGCGCGCGATCCTGCGCCGCGCCGCGCCCGAGAAGGAGCGGCGCGAAAGCGCGGTGCTGAAGCACGGCGACCTCACGATCGACGCGGGCCGCCGCGAGGCGCGGGTCGGCGACCGCGAGATCCAGCTCGCCCCGAAGGAGTTCGACCTGCTCTGGGAGCTCCTCGACCATCGCGGGCTCGTGCTCACGCGCGACCAGCTGCTCGAGCGGGTGTGGGGCTACACGTTCGCCGGCGACACTCGCACGGTGGACGTTCACGTACGTCAGCTCCGTCGCAAGCTCGGCGACGCGTCGCCGATCGTGACGGTGTGGGGCGTGGGCTACAAGGTGAGCCCAGCCCGCGAGGCGACGCCCGCCTGAGGGCGCAGTAGGCTCGGGTCATGCTCGGGTCGCTTCGCTTCCGGCTCCCGGCGCTCTTCCTCCTCGGAATCCTCCTCTCAGGGCTCGTCGCGACGCTGATCTCGATCCGCTTCTTCCAGAGCTACAACCGAGCGCGCGCCGTCGACGAGTTGAGATCCGAGTCCGTCGGGATCGTGCAGTTCTACGCGCAGCAGGCCGGCGGCCCCACGGTCTCTCCGCAGCGGCTCGAGGGTGCGATCGGCGGCGACCGGGTCTTCTGGGCGCCCGCGTTCCGCGGCGCGACCCTCCTGCAGGGCATTCCCGAGATCCCGCAGAGCGTCGTCCGCATGCGGCAGCTGGACACGCAGCGGCCCACGACGCTCGACATTCGTGTCGGCGGCAGGAAGTACCTGGCGGTGGCACGGCCGCTTCGCCTCGGCGACAAGCTGTTCGGCGCTCTCGTCGTCGCGAAGCCGACGTCGCAGCTCCGGAGCCGCTCGGTCACGCTCTTGCAGCGCCTCGCGATCGCATTCGGCGGGGGCGTGATCGTCGCGTCGCTTCTCGGCCTCTACCTCTCGCGCCGGATCACCAAGCCGCTGCAGCGATTGTCCGAGGCCGCCGACGAGATCGCGGCGGGGCACTACGGTGTCGAGCTGCCGCCGCCGCGGGGCAGTGACGAGATCTCCCATCTTGCCTCCCGGTTCTCCGACATGGCCGCGAGGCTCGCGGAGTCGGAGCAGCTGTCGCGCAACTTCCTCATGTCGGTGTCACATGAGCTCCGAACGCCGTTGACGGCGATCCGCGGTCACGTCGCCGCGGTGCGCGAAGGCGTGATCGACGATCCGGCGATGCGCGACCAGTCGCTGGCGGTGATCGGCGAAGAGGCGCTCCGCCTCGAGCGGCTCGTCGGCGACGTCCTCGATCTCGCGAAGCTTGACGCGCACCGCTTCACGGTGCTGCAGGAGGAGGTCGACATGGAGCGCCTCTCCGAGCGCGCCTACGCGGCATTCGGAGAGGAGGCACGGAGGCGCGCGATCGACTACAGCCTCGAGGTCGGCGCGAAGCCGGTGATCATGAGCGACGGCGACCGCGTGCTGCAGATCATCGTCAACCTCTTGTCGAACGCTTTCCGCTGGACGCCGGAGGGGGGCACGATCGGGGTCACGCTCTCGGCCGAGAACGGAGCGGTGTCGGTCGCGATCGCGGACAGCGGGCCCGGGATCAGCGCCGAGGAGCGCGAGCGCATCTTCCGCCCGTTCTGGTCACGGGACGGCGGCGGCACCGGTCTCGGGCTCGCGATCGCGCGCGAGCTCGCGGTTGCGCTCGGCGGACGGATCGATCTCGAGACCGAGCCCGGGCGGGGTAGCCGCTTCGAGCTCGTGCTGCCGGCGTAAGCCGGGCTTCAGCTCGCCTGGCGATCGAGGTGGTACACGACCGCGCCGTCCGGCGCCAGCCGCTCCTCGATCCGGGTGAGGCGCTGCTCGACGCTCCGCCAGCCCGAGGTGACGAGATCGACGAGGAGGGCGAGGTCGTCGACGCGGGCATGGCGCTCTGCGAGCAGGTCGCCCTCGATCCGCTCGAGCCGGCGGATCAACTGGTTCATGAGCCCGCGAATCTCTGCCAGGTTGCGGCCCACCGGGAGGACCTGGGCGCGCAGCCCGTCCTGGACGGCGTCGCCGACGCGGCTCGGGAGCGTCGACTCGATCTCGGCGGCCGCGGCCGCGAGCGCCTCGACCTGCTCGCGGGCGCGCTCGAGCGTCGCGTCGAGCTGCGCGGGCTCGATCCGTCCCGATGCCGCCTGGTCGATCCGGGCCTGCGCCCGCTTGATCGCCTCGGGATCCACGGGCGCCAGGATACTCCCCTTACCGGACACGTCGCGCCGCTGCCGCCGTGACCGCTCGGCGGACGAACCCCGGTGACAGTCACCGTTTGGGAAATGCCTGCATACAGGGCGGTCCGCTCTCCGAGCAGCCGGTTCGGGGGACAGGCATGACGGTTACCTTGGCCCTCGATGGACGTGTCCGAGCTGGACTACGAGCTGCCGACCGAGCTGATCGCGCAGCACCCGGCCGATCGCCGGGACGCGTCGCGGCTCCTCGTCTACGAGCGCGCGACCGGGGCGGTGCGCCACCGCGGCTTCGCCGAGCTGCCGGCGGAGCTCCGCAACGAGCTCGTCGTCGTCAACGACACCCGCGTCGTGCCGGCGCGCATCCCGCTCGACGCGCCGCGCGGCGAGGTGCTGCTGCTCGAGCATCTCGGCGACGGCACCTGGGAGGCGCTCGCGAAGCCGACGAGGCGCCTGAAGCCCGGCCGCCGCTACGGCCCGGTCGAGCTGCTCGAGCACCTCGGCGAGGGCCGGTGGCGCCTGCGGCTCGAGGGCGAGCCGCACGGCGAGACGCCGCTGCCGCCGTACATCACCGCTCCGCTGGAGGATCCCGAGCGCTACCAGACCGTCTACGCCCGCGATGCCGGCTCGGCCGCGGCGCCGACCGCCGGCCTCCACTTCACGCCCGAGCTCCTCGACTTCCTCGACGTCGAGCGCGTGACGCTGCACGTCGGCCTGGACACGTTCCGCCCGGTCGGCGAGCCGACGCTCGAGGAGCACCGGATCCACGGGGAGCGCTACGAGGTCGAGCCCGGCGCGTGGCGGCGGATCGACGCGGCCGAGCGAGTCCTCGCCGTCGGCACGACGACGACCCGCACCCTCGAGACGCTCGCCCGCGGCGCGCCGCTCAGCGGACGGACGGAGCTCTTCATCACGCCCGGCTTCGAGTTTCGCCGCGTGGACGCGCTCCTCACGAACTTCCACCTGCCGCGGTCGACGCTCCTCGCGCTCGTCATGGCCTTCGCGGGCATCGAGGAGACGCGACGGCTCTACGCGCTTGCAGTCGACGAGCGCTACCGCTTCTACTCCTTCGGCGATGCGATGCTGATCCTGTGAAGACACGCAGCGCAAGCGAGTGGCGCGACTTCTGGCGTGCGCACGGCGAGCGCGAGCTCGCGCACCGCCTTGCGGAGCTCGGTCCGCACGCGACCCGCGTCGCCACGCTCCTCGGCAGCCGTGCGCCGCGGGATGCGCTCGCCGCCGAGCTCGCGCGCATCCGCGAGCACGAGCTGCGCCTGCCGCCCGATCCCGGCCGCGACGCCGCGCTCGCAGCCCACGTTCACGCTTGGTTCGAGCACGCGTGACGAGCGTCTTCGATCTCCAGGCGACAGACGGCGACGCCCGGGCCGGTGTCCTCCGCACCGCGCACGGCGACGTCCCGACTCCCGCATTCATGCCGGTCGGGACGAAGGCGACGGTCAAGACCGTCGATCCCGACGAGCTGCGGGCCCTCGGAGCCTCGATCGTCCTCGGCAACGCGTATCACCTCCACTTCCGGCCCGGCTCCGAGACGATCGCGGAGCTCGGCGGCCTGCACGCCTTCATGGCCTGGGACGGGCCGATCCTCACCGACTCGGGCGGCTTCCAGGTCTTCAGCCTCCGCGACACGCTCCTGGAGGCAGACGACGACGGCGTCACCTTCCGGTCGGTCTACGACGGCCGTCCGGAGCGCTTCACCCCCGAGCTCTCCGCGCGCATCCAGAGGGAGCTGGGCTCGGACGTCGCGATGTGCCTCGACATCTGCCCGCCGGCCGGCGTCCCCCGCGCCACACTCGAGGAGGCCGTGCGCCGCACGACTCTCTGGGCCCGCCGCCAGCGCGACCTCGACCGCGCGCCGGGCCAGCTCCGCTTCGCGATCACCCAGGGCGGGCTCGACACCGAGGTCCGGAGGCGGTCGAGCGAGGAGCTCGTCCCGCTCGACTTCGACGGCTACGCCATCGGCGGATTGAGCGTCGGCGAGGAGCGGGAACCGATGTTCGATGCGACCTCGCACGCCGCCTCGTACCTGCCGGCGGAGAAGCCGCGATACTTCATGGGCATCGGCGACCCCGAGGGAGTGATCGAGGTGATCGCGCGAGGCATCGACATGTTCGACTGCGTCCTCCCGACCCGCACCGCGCGCACGGGGAGCGCGCTCACCTTCGAGGGCCGCCTGAACATGCGGAACGCACGTTTCGCCCGCGACCCGCGTCCGCTCGACGAGCACTGCGGGTGTCCGGCTTGCGCGCGGTTCAGCCGGGCGTACATCCGCCATCTCGTGAACCAGCAGGAGATCCTCGGCCTCCGCCTCCTGAGCCTGCATAATCTGCGCTTCCTGATGGACCTCGTACGCGACGCGCGTGAGGCGATCGAACGGGGCACGTTCGAGAGCTGGCGAGACGACGCGCGCTCGCGCCTGACCCTGCAACGAGTGGAGATGTGATCATCGAATGGGCGGCGCCGGCTTCCTCCTGATCATCCTGGCCTTCGTCTTTCTGTACTTCGTCATCGTCCGCCCGCAGAAGCGCCGCCAGCTCGCGCAGCAGCGGCTGCTCGACGACATCAAGGTCGGGGACGAGATCGTCACGGCCGGCGGCATCCTCGGAGAGATCCGAGAGGTGCGAGACGAGGAAGTGCTCCTCCGGATCGCGCCGGGGACCGACGTCCGGATCGCGCGGCGGGCGATCGCGGGGATCACGCCGCCCGAGGAAGAGGAGCACCCCGCGCTCGAGGAGCCGGAGGAGACCGGCCCGACCCCGGGAACGTAACCCGATTGCGTTAAATCGGCCGCACTTCCGCGAGAAGTGCGGCTACCCTTTTCCGACCCGTGAGCGACCGCCGGAAGTACCTCGTCTTGCTGGGCGCGATCGTCGCGGCCCTGATCGGCGCGATCATGATCGCGGTACCCGGCTCGCCGGTCTACCAGAAGCCCACCCTCGGCCTCGATCTCCAGGGCGGCCTCGAGGTCGTGCTGAAGGCGGTGCCGCCGAAGGGGCACCAGCTCACCTCGGAGGATCTCGACCGCTCGATCTCGATCATGCAGAACCGGATCAACAAGCTCGGCGTGTCCGAGCCGGAGATCCGCAAGCAGGGCACGAACCAGATCGTCATCCAGCTCGCCGGCGTCCACGACCCCGCGGCAGCCGCGGCGCTCATCGGGAAGACGGCGCAGCTGATGCTCTTCGACTTCGAGAACGACCTCACGGGCCCGTCGAAGGACGCGAACGGCAACCCCGTCGCGACGCCCGGCCTCTACGAGCTGCTGAAGCAGGTGCAATCGACGAAGGGCGAGCCGGAGTCGTTCTACCTCTTCAAGGACAAGACGGTCACCAAGAAGCCGGCGAAGAAGGGCGCGAAGCCGACGACCACGGTCAAGCACTCGATCGTCACGACCGCGCAGACGAAGGCAGAGCTGCTCAAGCGCTTCGGCGGCAAGCTGCCGCCCGGCTACGAGGTGCTGAAGGTGCCGCCGCACACGCTCGTCGTGCGGTGCGCCGCGTCGTCCGGCTGCCTCGGTGCGACGGCAGCGTCCCCGAGCGGCACCTACTACTACTTGATGCAGTACTACCCCCAGGGCAAGGGGACGCAGGGGACGGTCCCCGAGATGACCGGCAGCGACCTCGTCCTCTCGGGCACGCGCGCCGACTTCGGCCAGACCGGCCAGCCGGTGGTGCTCCTGCAGTTCACGAACCACGGCTCGGATCAGTTCCAGAAGATCACGCGTGAGGAAGCCGACCGCGGGAAGACGAAGTACGGGCTCGCCGGGAACCAGGGCGACTACACGAACTACGTCCAGCACTTCGCGATCGTCCTCGACGGCCAGCTCGAGTCGACGCCGTACATCGACTTCAAGCGAAACCCGGACGGCATCCCGGGCCCGAACGCCGAGATCGACCTCGGGCAGGGCGGCTCGATCAAGGAGGCGAAGGACCTCGCGCTCATCCTGCAGACTGGCGCCCTCCCCGTCAGCTTCCAGCAGATCGAGCGCACCGACGTCTCCGCGACGCTCGGGAAGGACTCGCTCACTCAGGCGTGGCACGCGGCGATCATCGGCCTCGCGATCGTCGCGCTCTTCCTGCTCGTGCTCTATCGCTTCCTCGGCGTCGTCGCCGTGATCGGCCTCGGGATCTACGCGCTCCTCTATTACGCGGCGATCCTCCTCTTCAACGTCACGCTGACTCTGCCGGGCTTCGCGGGCATGATCCTGACGATCGGCGTGGCCGCCGACGCCAACGTCGTCATCTTCGAACGCATCAAGGAAGAGGTGCGCGCCGGCAAGTCGGTGCGCGCCGCCATCGCCGCCGGCTACGGCAAGGGCTTCCACACCATCCTCGACGCGAACGTGGTCACTGCCATCACGGCGCTCGTGCTGTTCCTGATCGCGGTCGCGTCCGTGAAGGGCTTCGCACTGATGCTGCTGATCGGCACGGTCATCTCGCTGCTGACCGCCGTCGTCGCCACTCGAGCCCTCCTCCATTTCCTGAGCGGCTTCCGCTGGTTCGACAACCCGCGCTTCATGGGCGCGCAGGGCCAGCAGACGGCGAAGTGGCTCCAGATCGACTTCATGAAGCGCCGGAACCTGTGGTTCGCGATCTCGGGCGCGATCATCCTCGCCGGCGCGATCTCCCTCGGCGTCCGCGGGCTCAACCTCGGGATCGACTTCAAGGGCGGCTCGCAGGTCACGTTCAAGACGCACCAGGCCTACACGACCGAGCAGATCCGCAAGATCGCGGCAGGCCCCGACGTCGACAGGCCCGACGCCATCGTCCAGGGCCGCGGCAAAGCGGTGAACGGGAAGTACACGACCTGGCAGGTACGCACGCGCTCGCTCAGCCAGCTGCAGCAGAACTCGTTCCAGGCCGATCTCAAACAGCAGGTCGGGGCCTACGCGAGCGGGACGAAGAACGTCTCGTCGAGCTTCGGGCACCAGATCGCCTGGGATGCGTTCTGGGGAATCATCGTCTCGCTCGCGCTGATCGTCGTCTACATCGCGCTGCGGTTCGACTTCAAGTTCGCAATACCGGTGATCGTCGCGATGCTGCACGACATCGTCATCACCGTCGGCGTCTACTCACTTGCGTTCAAGGAGGTGTCGGTCGCAACGGTTGCGGCCGTGCTGACCGTCCTCGGGTACTCGATCTACGACACGATCATCATCTTCGACCGCGTGCGGGAGAACATCCCGCTGATGCGGCGACAGTCGTTCGCGACGATCACGAACGTCTCATTGTGGGAGACGATCCGGCGCTCGCTGGCCACGACGTTGATCACGCTGCTGCCGGTGATCTGTCTCGAGATCTTCGGCGGCGCGACGTTGAAGGACTTCGCGTTCGCGCTCATCATCGGCATCACGTCGGGCGCGTACTCGTCGATCTTCATCGCAGCGCCGCTCCTCTGCATGTGGAAGGAGCGCGAGCCTGAGTACGCGAAGCGGAGGCGGTTTGCGGGTGACGACGTCGCCGCGGTCGACGGCAAGGCCCGTGTGCCTGCCGATGTCGGCACAGTGGCGCTGCAGGCCTCCGAGTCGGCGCTCGCCGCGGAGTCGACTCCCGAGCTCGTCGACGTCGTGCAGGCGACTCCCTCGGAGCCGGGTGCGCAGGCACGGCGCGAGCGGCGACGGCAGCGACGCCGCACGAGGCCGCATGGCCGCGCCCGGTAGCGATCGCATCGCCGATGTCCTGGAGGAGCTCCTCGTGGAGCTTCCGGGGCGTCTGCGCGGCGGCCCGCGCAGGCTCTCCGAGCAGGTGCACGCCGTTCTCCGCTCGGTCGCCGACGAGCTCAACCTCGTGACGCGCGACGACCTCGACGAGCTCGAGCTCCGCGTCGCGCAGCTCGAGCACCGGCTGCGCCTGCTCGAACGGGACGACGGGCTCTCAACGACCCCGTAGCTGCCGGACGTGTGCGTGCACGCGCTCGGCGTCGTAGACGACGAACGCGCAGAGCACTGCGAGCGGGAGCTCCGCGAAGCACGCCTCGAGCACCGCCTCGGGCCGCTCTCCGGCCGTCGAGGTGACGACGTCGAACCAGGCGTCGCAGACGAGCATGGCGCACGTCGCCGCCGCGAGCGGGCCGAGAAGGTCCGACGCGCGGTACGCGGCGGTCGCGGTGGCCGCGAGCGCGACGGCGAGCGCGATGTCGAAGCCCACCCAGGCGAGGTCGTAGTGGTCTGTCACGTGCCGCGACGGCAAGGAGAACGTCAGCCAGAGCGTCCACGGTATGAGGGCGACGGCGGTGAGCGCGAGGAGGCCCGTGATCCAACGTGGAAGCATCACGAAGAGGTTGTACCCTGGGCGCGTGCCGCTGCGCAGGCCCCGGCCCGAATCGCTCCTCGCGTGGGCTGCGGCGTTGGTGGGCGTGGTTGGAGTCGCCTCTGCGCTCACCCCCGAGTTCGCGAACCGCTACGACGTGGTGCGCGGCGTCCTGCCTCCGGGCGTGCCCTCCGCCGCGCGGATCTTCGCTCTTGCGTTCGGGATCGCGCTCGTCTGGCTCTCCCGCTCGCTCGCGCGGCGCCGGCATCGCGCCTGGCAGCTCGCGGTCGGGATCGTCGTGGCCTCCGCAGCCGCGCACCTGGCGAAGGGGCTCGATTTCGAGGAGGCGGCGATCTCGCTGCTCCTCCTCGTCGCGCTCGTCCGTTACAGGCGGCGCTTCGACGTCCCCGGCGACCCGCGCGGCGTGGGGCCGGCGATGCTGATCGGGCTCGGCGCGCTCGCGGTGGCGGCACTCGTGCTCGGGCTCGAGCTCCGTGGGGGCGAGGTCCCGGACCGGGTCGGCGACCTGTTGGAGGCGATCGGGCTCCTCGCCGGCTTCCAGGCCCTCTATCTCTGGCTGCGGCCGTTGTCCGAGGCGGTCGTACAGACCGTGACCGAGCGCCGGCTGGCACGCGAGCTCGTCGAGGCGTACGGCCGCGACAGCCTCTCCTTCTTCG
The DNA here is from genome assembly GCA_035693525.1 of Gaiellaceae bacterium. Lineage (GTDB taxonomy): Bacteria > Actinomycetota > Thermoleophilia > Gaiellales > Gaiellaceae > Palsa-739. Next base: position 12,154 of record DASSGL010000165.1, read on the forward strand.
CGCTCCGGCGCGACAAGAGCTTCTTCTTCTCGCCCACGCGCCGCGCGTTCCTCGCCTACCGGGTCGTCTCCGGCGCGGCGCTCGTGAGCGGAGATCCCGTCGGCGACGAGTCGGAGTTCGACCCGCTCCTCGACGAGTTCGTGCGGGTCGCCCACGCGCGAGGCTGGCGGCTCGCCGTCCTCGGCGCGTCGGCGCAGAACGTCGCACGCTATGTGCGGCTCGGCATGCGCGCGGTCCCGCTCGGCGACGAGGCGGTGCTGCGGCCGGAGACGTTCTCGCTCGAAGGCCGAGCGATCCGTAAGGTACGCCAGTCGGTCTCGCGGCTGACCAAGGCCGGCTATTCGTTTCGCATCGTCGCGGTGGACGCCGCCGAGCCGGCCCTGCGCGCGCAGCTCGACGCGGTGTCCGCCGTGTGGCGCGGGCGACACGCCGAGCGCGGCTTCTCGATGGCGATCGACAATCTCTATGCCGCCGGTACGATGTTCGCGGTCGCCACGAGCCCCGAAGGGGTCGTGGGCGGCTTCCTCCATCTCGCGCCCGCCGGCGACGGCTGGTCGCTCAGCACCATGCGGCGGCGGCCCGACACGCCGAACGGCCTCACCGAGTTCCTCGTCGTCGAGACGCTCGCCTGGGCGAAGGAGTGCGGAGCCGCGGAGCTGTCGCTCAACTTCTGCGCGCTCGCCGAGCTCGTGTCGCCGGAGCGCGCGGTGACCGTGCCGCGGCGCATGATGCGCCGCGCGATCCTCGTCGCCGACAACGTGTTCCAGCTCGAGCGCCTGCACTCGTTCAGCCGCAAGTTCCACCCCGAATGGCGGCCGCGATATCTCTGCGTCGAGCGGCTGACCGACCTGCCGCTCGTCGGGCTCGCGTACCTGCGCCTCGAGCAGCTCCTCACTCCGCCTTCGCCGTGGCGGCGGCGGGTGCCCGTGTCACACTGACGCCGTGGCACAGCCGGCGACGAAGAGCCTGGGGCGCCTGTCCGAGATCGCGCAAGTCATGGTCCGACATGGCTTCGGGTACTTCCTCGAGGCGCACAAGCTCACGGATCTCCTGCCCGGCCGCTCGGCCGAGGCGCGCCTCGCCGCGACCTACGACGAGGGCACGTCGGCCCGCGGCCAGCACCTGCGCGAGCTGCTCGACGAGCTCGGGCCGACCTTCGTCAAGTTCGGGCAGCTGCTCTCGACCCGCCCGGACATCGTCCCGCCCGACATCATCATCGAGCTGCGCGCCCTGCAGGACGACGTGCGGCCGTTCCCGTTCGAGCAGGCCGAGCGTGTGATCGAGGAGGATCTCGGCAACTCGCTGGAGCGGTTGTTCATCGAGTTCGAGCCGACGCCGGTCGCAGCTGCCTCGATCGGCCAGGTGCACCGCGCGACGCTCCCGAACGGGAACCTCGTCGCCGTCAAGGTGCAGCGCCCCGGCGCGCCGCGGCAGATCGAGGCCGATCTGGCGTTGCTCTACCAGGCCGCGAAGCTCGTCAAGGAGCGGGTCCACGCGCTCGACTTCATCGACGCGCACGGGCTCGTCGACGAGTTCGCGCGCCAGATCCGGCAGGAGCTCGACTACCGCCTCGAGGGCCGAAACGCGCAGGCGTTCCACCGGAACTTCTCGGGCGACCCGCACGTGCACGTCCCGAAGGTCTACTGGACGTACACGCGTGCGCGTGTGCTCACGCTCGAGTGGCTCGAGGGCACCCAGCTCGCGGATGTCGATCAGTTGCCGTTCTCGATCGAGGAGCGGCGCGCGCTGGCGTACCGGATCGCCGAGACCTGGATGGCGATGATCTTCCGCCACGGCTTCTTCCACGGCGACCCGCACCCGGCGAACATCATGGTCCTCGAAGAGGCGGGGTCGATCGGTCTCGTCGACTTCGGCGCCGTGGGCAAGCTGAGCGACGACGACATGTCGAAGCTGACGCGCCTCTTCATCGACGCGGCGGCGGAGAACGTCGACATCCTGCCCAAGCGCCTCGCCGATCTCGGTGTGCGGTATCCGAAGGAGCGCGAGGAGGAGTTCCGCGCAGAGCTGCGCGAGATCTACTACCGCTACTACGGCGCGAGCCTCAGCGAGATCGACCCGATCCAGGTGATCCGCGAGGCGTTTCAACTCATCTACTCGATGAACCTGCGTCTGCCCACGCGCTTCCTGCTGCTCGACCGCTCGATCGCGACGCTCGGCTCGGTCGGCGTCGAGCTCTACCCGGACTTCAACGTCTTCGAGGTCGCGCGGCCGTACGCGCGCGGCTTGCTCATCGAGCGCTTCACACCGCAGCGAATCGCGAAGCGTGCGCAGCGCGACGCACTCGAGTACGCGCGCATCCTGCGCGAGACGCCGTTCCAGATCCACGATCTGCTCGAACAGGTGCGCGACGGGCAGGTGGAGGTCGGCTTCGTGCACAAAGGCATCGACGACTTCCTCGAGCAGACCCAGCGGATCTTCAACCGTCTCGTGATCGCCCTGATCGTCGTGGGGGGGCTGATCGGGTCGAGCCTGATCGGCGTCTTCGCGACCGGCGGGCCGCACGTGCTCGGCATCAACATCATCGCACTGATCGGCTTCGTGCTCTCGACGGTGCTCGGTATCTGGCTCCTCTGGGGCGTCATCCGCTCCGGCCGTCTGTGATTCGTCGCATCGAGGGTGACGGCGTCACTCTCTCGGTCGTCGACGAGGGCGCGGGTGAACCCGTGGTCCTGCTGCACGGCTTTCCGGACTCGTCGTACGTGTGGCGCGAGCAGATCCCGGCGCTCGTCGCGGCCGGGAAGCGCGTCGTCGCGCCCGACCTGCGCGGCTTCGGCGGGTCCGACAAGCCGCAGGAGGCCGAGGCCTACCGGATGACGCACCTCGTCGCCGACGTCGTCGCGGTCCTCGACGCCCTCGAGATCGACCGTGCCGACGTCGTCGGGCACGACTGGGGCGCCGGCCTCGCCTGGGTAGTCGCCGCCCGCGTTCCCGAGCGCGTCCACCGCCTCGTCGTCATGTCCGTCGGGCATCCGAACGCGGGGCGCCGGCCGAGCGTCGCCCAGCGCGAGAAGTCGTGGTACATGCTCCTCTTCCAGTTCGAGGGCACCGCCGAGGTGCTGCTCGCGCAGAACGACTGGAAGCTCGCGCGCGAGTGGCTCCGCGGCAACGGCGACGTCGATCGCTACCTCGTCGATCTCGCGCGTCCCGGTGCACTCACGGCCGCATTGAACTGGTATCGGGCGAACGTCTCTCCGGAGCGCGAGGTGGGGGCGCCGAGGGCATTCCCCGAGGTTCGAGCCCAGACCCTCGGCCTGTGGTCGAGCGGCGACGACTATCTGCTCGAGGAGCAGATGGTCGGCTCGGCGGAGCACGTGACCGGCGGCTGGTCGTACGCGCGGGTCGACGGTGCGAGCCACTGGCTGCAACTCGACGCGCCGGAACGGGTCAACGAGCTTCTGGCGGCGTTTCTCCGCGAGGAACGTCCTGCGGGCGCGGCGGCTCCCATGTGAACATGACGAAGCCGTCCTCGCGGAGCGGGCCGTCGGTCGCGTAGGCGGCGAGTGCCGCGTCGTTCTCGCTCTCGGTCAGGACGAACATGCCGTAGCAGCCGCGGGCGCTCGCGAGCTCTCCGAGGGTCCGCACGAGCGCGCGGCCGATACCGCGGCGCCGGTACGCCTCGTCGACGGCGATCTCGTACAGGAACATCTCGGTGCCCTTGTCCGGATGCGTCAGCTCGACGCCCGACACGAAGCCCACCGGCCGCTCGTCCTCGTAAGCGAGGAACAGGTGGTGCCGGTCGTCGGCGAGAAAGCGGTCGACCGCGTCCGCGAGCGGAGGCCCGTCGAAGAGATGCGCCGCGTCCTGCACCTTCTGAGCGTCGGTGGGTCCGAGCTGCACGATCTCCACGCGTGCAACCTACCGCGCGGCGTCGCCGGACGAGGAAGGCGCTGAGGCCGCGAACCCTATGGGGTACTACGGCCTCAGCTTCTCAGTGCGTACGTGTCTGTGGGGTGAATGGTGGCGCGATCGTCAGCGCAGACCGCTCACTCCCCGAGGCCGACGTGCGCATTGCAGCCGATCGTCACGAGTATCCCCTCGGGTGGCGCGCCGGGGGGATGGATGAAGAGAGTCAGGCTGCTGGCGCCCTTTTGTGACACGACCGTGCCGAAGAACGGGTCATCCGCACGATGTCCATAGTTCTGCACGGTGCCCGGCGTTGCGGCTCCATCGTCCAACCCTGAGAACGCGCACGCCGAGCTCGCGTTCAACGTCCCGCCCGGCGTTCCGTCGCCGTTCGGACCGCCCTTACCACTCCCGGTGATCTCACCGGCAAAAGCAGCACTTGCAGTGAAGCACAGAGCGGCGAACGCGCAGACCGCAGTCGCAAACCACTTGCGCATTGCTCTCCCCTTCTTGTCATGGGCCACCACCGCAGAAGCCCTTAGCGGAGGACACTAGCGCGCGCTCGACCGCAGGGGAAGAGCACCGCCTCCTTGACAACTCGTCACACTTCTGCGCGAAAGGACATCTGGCGCCGACGCGCACACGTGGCTACGGTCGCGCGCATGACTGCACTCGTGCTCTCGGAGCCGGAGCCGGCGATGCGCGGCTATCTCGAGCGCATGCTCCGCAGCGACGGGTTCGACGTGCTCGCGTTCGAGTCGACCGAGAAGCTGCCGCGAGCCACGGACCCCGACGTCTTCGTGCTCGGCGATCCCGACGCGCTCGACTGGTGCCGCGTGCCGGACTGTCCGTTGATCGTCCTCGGCGACTCCGATCCGGCAGCCAAGGTGCGCGCGCTCGAGCGCTGCGACGACTACCTCGGCAGGCCCTTCGTGTACGAGGAGCTCGTCGCGCGCATCCGCGCGGTGCTGCGGCGCTGCCCTCCGCGAAGCGAGATCCTCGACCTCGGCGCACTCGTCGTCGACCGCGCCGCACGCCGCGTGGCCGTGCGAGGGCGGGAGGTGTCGCTCTCCCAGAAGGAGTACGCGCTGCTCCTCAAGCTCGCCGCCGACCCGGACCGCGTCTTCACCCGCGAGGTCCTGCTGCGCGACGTCTGGGGCTATCCGGGGTTCGCGCCCACGCGCACGGTCGAGTCGCACGCGTCGCGGATTCGCTGCAAGCTCGAGGCCGCCGGCCTCAACGGCTGGATCGTCAACGACTGGGGAGTGGGCTACAAGCTCCGGCCGTCTGCGTGAGTCAGGGGAATAACCGGAGCGAACGCTCCGTTTCGGCCTGGGTTGGGCAAACCGAGCCGAAGGAGACTCCTGCTTCATGAGCCTTTCCGCACCGAACCGCTGGGCTGTACTCGGCCTCGTCTGCGTGGCGCAGTTCATGGTCATCCTCGACGCGACGATCGTGAACGTCGCACTTCCGACCATCGAGCGCAGCCTCCACTTCTCGCCGACGAGCCTCCAGTGGATCGTCAACGCCTACACCCTCGTCTTCGGGGGCTTCCTCCTGCTCGGGGGCCGCGCTGCGGACCTCTTCGGCACCCAGCGGCTCTTCATCTCCGGGCTCGTTCTCTTCACGGGGGCCTCGCTCCTGAACGGCCTCGCGACGTCGTCCGGCATCCTCGTCGCCGGGCGGGCTGCCCAGGGACTCGGCGCGGCGCTCGTCTCTCCGGCGGCGCTCGCGATCGTGACGCGCACCTTCCGTGAGGGCGCGGAGCGGACGAAGGCGCTCGGGATCTGGAGCGCGATCGCGGCGGGCGGCGGTGCTGCTGGCCTCCTCCTCGGCGGCGTGCTGACCGAGACGCTCTCCTGGCGCTGGATCTTCTTCATCAACCTGCCGATCGGCATCGTGGCGGGCCTCCTCGCGCTGCGGATGATCTCGAACGAGGTCGGCGAGGAGAAGCCGGAGACGAGCGACGTGGCGGGCGCGGTCACCGTCACGGGCGGACTGCTCGTGCTCGTCTACGCGATCGTCAAGGCGGAGTCGTACGGCTGGGGGTCGGCGAAGACGCTCGGCCTCTTCGCGGCTGCAATCGTCCTTCTCGCCGCCTTCGTCGTGATCGAGCTGCGCTCGCGCGCGCCCCTCATCCGGCTCGACATCTTCCGTACGCGCTCGCTCTCGACGGCGAACGCCGCGATGCTGCTCGTCGCGTCGGGCCTCTTCGCGATGTTCTTCTTCGCGTCTTTGTACACGCAGCAGCTGCGCGGCTACAGCCCGATCCAGGCCGGGCTCGCGTTCCTGCCGTTCACGTTCGGGATCGTGATCGGCGCCGGGCTCGCGCAGTCGGGGATCAGGCGCCTGGGCGTGCGCGCGGTCATGCTGAGCGGGCTCTCGATCGCGACCGTCGGCATGCTCCTCTTCACGCAGCTCTCGCTCACGGGCTCCTACTTCGGCGAGCTCTTCCCGGCGGTGAGCGTGACCTCGATCGGCCTGGGTCTCACATTCGTGCCGGTGACGCTGCTCGCGACGACGAACGTCCCGTCAGAGGATGCCGGTCTCGCCTCCGGCCTCTTCAACACGTCGCAGCAGATCGGCGGCGCCCTGGGGCTCGCGATCCTCTCCACGCTCGCCGCGACGCGCACGAGCCACGAGCAGTCGCTCTCACAGCCGGCCGCGCTTCTGAGCGGTTACCACCTCGCCTTCCTCGTAGGAGCCGCGCTCATGGTGGTCGCGATCGTCCTCCTGGCCGCGCTCATCCGGAAGAGCGACGTCTCGCAGATCCAGGAGTCGGACGAGCCGCTTCCGGTGGCAGCATGAGCACGACGCTGCGCGCCGACGCCGAGCGCAACCGCAGCCTCGTGCTCGAGGCGGCCCGGGCGGTCTTCGCCGAGCACGGCCTCGACGCCGGTGTCGCGGAGGTCGCCGAGCGCGCAGGAGTCGGCGTGGCGACGATCTTCCGCCGGTTCCCGACGAAGAACGACCTTCTCGCCGCGCTCCTTCTCGAGCGGGTCGAGGAGGTCGTGCAGCTGGCCCGGAGCGCTGAGACGCTGCAAGAGTTCATGACCGAGGCGACGGCGCTTCACATGCAGGACCGCGGCTACTCCGACAGCGTCGACTGCGAGATGCTCGTACGCCCGGAGATCGAGCGGGGCCGCGAGGAGGCGCGCCGCCTCGTTGGAGCTCTCCTCCGGCGCGCGCAGCGCGCGGGCGAAGTCCGGGACGACGTCACCGTCGACGACCTCACCGTGATCGTGATCGGGCTCGCGCGCGCGGCGCCGCAGGAGGGCTGGCAGCGGTACCTGGAGTTCGCGCTCGACGGACTGAGGCCTCAACCGCCTCGGGCCGGCTCCTGGTAGAGGCCGATCACGTTCCCCCCGGGATCGCGGAAGCGGGCGGTGAGCTCGGGCGCGTCGACGCCGAGCGGCTGCACGATCTCGCCGCCGTGGGCGACGACCGAGTCGACCGTGTCGGCCACGCTGTCGACCATCACGTAGAGCAGCAGGCCGGGTCCGGGTGACGGCGGCCTTCCGGTGAGGAACGCGCCGCTCACCTGGCCGGTCGCATCGTCGAACGCCTGCACTCCGTCTCCTCGTGTCCTCAGCTGCCACCCGAAGACGCCGTTGTAGAACTCCGCCGACCGTTGCGCGTCTTCGGTCGGGATCTCGACGTAGCAGATCTTGCCGTGCATCAGAGAAGCGCGCCTTCGAGGCGAAGCAGCGCCTCCTTGCGGTCGAGCCCGCCGGCGTAGCCGGTCAGGCTGCCCGACGCGCCGACCACCCGGTGGCACGGCAGCACGATCGGGATCGGGTTGCGGTGCATCACCGTGCCGACCGCCCGCGCCGCGCGAGGGTTGCCCGTCTTCGCCGCGAGAGTGCCGTACGTCGTCGTCGTCCCGTACGCGACCCGCGCGAGCTCCTCGAGCACGAGCCGGTGGTAGGTGGGGAGGAAGCGGACGTCAGGCTCGACGTCGAAGTGCTGCCGCCGTCCGGCGAAGTACTCGTCGAGCTCGCGGTGCATCCGCTCGACCGGTCGCGACGAGCGCAGCACGCGCGGACCGAACTGTCGCGCGAGCACCTCGAGATGGTGCTCGGGCTCGGTGTCGAAGCTGATGCGGCAGACGCCGTGGTCGGAGACGCCGACGAGCAGCGGCCCGATCGGCGTGTCGTCGATCACGTCGAAGGCGACGTCGAGCAGGTCGGCGGCGGCAGCCGCCGTCCGGAAGCGCTCGTCGAGGGAGGGCGAGACGGTCATCGGTGCTCCTTTCGCAGTCGTCGAACTCCCGCCGACGCCGCCTGGCGCGCCGCCGCCTCCGTCGAGCCCAGGGCCGCGCCGATCTCGTCGTAGTCGAGGTCGTACCCGTAGCGCAGCACGACGGCGGCCCGCTCCTTCGGGGGCAGCTCGTCGGTCAGCGGCGCGAGATCCTCGAACGCGGGCAGCCGATCGTCCGCGGCGGTCAGCTCCGGGAGCTCCGCCGCCGGCCGCGCGCGCCGCGCCTCGTCTACGACGAGCCGGCTCGCGATCGTGAAGACCCACGCGCGGAGGTGCTCTCCGTGCTCGAGGCGCGGATAGGCCCGAAGCGCCCGCAGGAAGGTCTCCTGGAACGCGTCCTCGGCGCTCTGCCGGCCGAGCCGGCGGCTGAGGAACCGGAAGACCTCGTCGCGGTGTGCCTCGTAGAAGGTCTCGAAGGGCGGGATCACTGCCGTCTTGAAACGTACTCTGCCGCGACAATGTGAGGCGTGAACGTGGCGGTCGTAGGGCACGTCGAATGGGTCGAGTTCGTCCGTGTCGAGCACGTGCCCTCGTCCGGCGAGATCGTGCACGCGCTCGAGACGTGGGACGAGGCGGCGGGCGGAGGGGCGGTCGCGGCCGTGCAGCTGGCCAATCTGAACGGCGGCGCGCATCTCTTCACCTCGCTCAGCGACGACGAGCTCGGCCGCCGCGCGTACGAGGAGCTCGTCGCGCGCGGCGTCACGGTGCATGCGACCGCCGCAGGAGAGCCCCAGCGCAGGGCCTACACCTACGTCGACGAGGGCGGCGAGCGGACGATCACCGTTCTCGGGCGCAAGCTCCTGCCGTCGGGCGAGGACGGCTCCCTGCCGTGGGAGGAGCTCGCCCGCTGCGACGCCGTCTACTTCGTCAGCGGCGACGTGGCCGCGGTGCGTGCCGCCCGCCGCGCGCGTGTGCTCGTCGCGACGGCGCGTGAGCTCGGGACGCTCCGTCGGGCACGTGAGCAACTCGACGTGCTCGTCGGCAGCGGCGAGGACCCCGGCGAGCGCTTCGAGCCCGGCGAGCTCGAGCCGGTGCCGCACACGGTCGTGACGACGTCGGGTGGGCTCGGCGGCTGGATCCGGCCGGGTGGGCCGTTTCGCGCCGCTCCGCTGCCGGGGCCGGTCGAGGACGCGTACGGGTGCGGCGACTGCTTCGCGGCCGGGCTCACCTTCGGGCTCGCGGACGGCCTCGAGATGGACGAGGCGGTCGCGCTCGGAGCACGGTGCGGCGCGGCCGTCCTGACCGGTCGCGGCGCATATGCCGGTCAGCTCGTCGTCGCCGGCCCTTCGGGCCCGCCGACGCGGTTCGACCAGAGCAGCTGAACCGGCGCCGTGCCGCCGGCGGCGAGCGGCACCTCTTTCATCACCAGCCCGAGCTGTCCGTCGGCTTCGGCGATCGGGATGTCGGCGATCTCGCCGCCCCGCGGCGAGTACCAGCCGAGGAAGTGCGTTGCGTCCGGGCTCCTTCGTGCACGGATCGCGTCCTCGACGTCCGGGTCGGTCCGCACCTCCTGCAGCTCGTGGTAGAGCGTCGCGCAGACGTTCTTCCACGGCTCGTCGAAGGCGACGATCCCGTTCGTTCCCTCCGAGTAGACGGCGACGGCGTAATAGAGCGTCCGCCCGCTCACGTGCAGGGAGCCGTGGTATCCGGCAAGTCCGCGCTCCGAGGTGACGTCACCGTCGACGAGCACGACGCCGGGCGGAAGGAGAAGACAGGCGACGGCGCCGTCGCCCGGCCCGAGGTGCCTGACGAGCGACTCGACCTCCGGCTTGTCCACCCGCCTCGAGACGGCGTCCCTCCGTGCCGTGGAGCCGGTGAAGGTCGCGCCGATCGTCTCCCCTGGGAAATACTGCGCGACGACGTCGTTCAGGCCGGGATCGCTCATCGCGGCGGGCAGGGACACGTCGAGGGCGCGGCGGTCCGCCGCGCTCCACCGGCCCAGGTAGACGAGCCGGAACGCGAGCTGCGGGAGGGTCTTCCCGCCCAGGTACTGGAGGTCGAGCTCGTGGGCGGGCGCGAAGCCGGGCTCGAGCGCGGCGGTGCGGAACGCGGCCTCGGCAGGGGAGCCGGGGCGAAGGACGACGTTCAGCGGCTGCCGGCCGGTGAGGGTGAACGCGCGGTTGGGGCTGTCGGTGCTGGCCATGCGGGCTCCTTCGTCGGGGGGCTGCCGCAGGCCGTGCCGCGCGCGCGAGCCTATCGCCCGGACGGGGGGTGGACAAGTGGGAGATGGTGGTTTATCGTGGGGCAAAGTGGAGGATATTGGATCGACCCCGCGATGCTCCTCGGCGCCCATGACCACACGATCGACGACAAGAACCGGCTCACCCTGCCGGCCCGCTTCAGGCATGCCTTCGTCGACGGGATCGTCGTGACGCGCGGCATGGACGGCTGTCTCTTCGCGTACACGAGCGGTGACTGGCAGCGGCTCGTCGAGACGCGGCTCGCGACGCTCGACCCGCTGAGCAGGGAGGGACGCCGCATGCAGCGCTTCTTCTTCGCCGGCGCCTC
>DASSGL010000166.1:0-9758 GCA_035693525.1 Gaiellaceae bacterium
GTGCAGGCCGCCGACCTCGCGGCGGGCGCGCTCGGCGCCGTGACCGAGATCCTCGCAGCGCTGCTGCGCCGCGAGCGCACCGGTCGCGGCGGGCACCTGGTCGTCTCGATGACGCACGGCTCATATCAGCTCGCGTCGCGCGCGCCGGTGCTCACGCGCGGCTATGCGTGCTACTCGATCTACTCGTGTGCCGACGAGCGGCTGCTGACCGTCGGTGCGCTCGAGCCGCGGTTCTTCGCACGGCTGTGCGAGCTGCTCGAGGTGCCCGATCTCGCCGAGCGGCAGTTCGATCGCGACCAGGAGCCGCTCCGCCGCACCCTCGCCGAGCGGTTCGCACGTCGCCCGCTTGCGGACTGGCTCGAGCTCCTCGACCGCGAGGACGTCTGCGTCGGACCGGTGGCGACGCCGGCGGAGGCCGCACGCGAGTTCGCCGGACCGCCGGCGGGACTCGCACCGGCCCTCGGCGAGCACACGGCGGCCTGGCACCGCGCCCTCGGCGACTAGCTCTGCTTGTCGTCCTCGTTCGAGCCGCCGATGCGACCGAGCGCGCGCTGGAACTCGGCGGGGACGATCCACACCTTGTTGGACTCACCCTGCGCGATCTGCGGCAGCGCCTGCACGTACTGATACGCGAGGAGCTGCGGATCGGGGTTGCCCTCGTGAATCGCCTTGAAGACGGTGTCGATCGCCTTCGCCTCCCCTTCGGCCGCAAGGATCGTCGCCTCGCGCTGTCCCTGCGCGCGCAGCACCGCAGCCTGCTTCTCCCCCTCGGCGGTCAGGATCGCCGCCTGCTTCTGTCCTTCGGCCTGAAGGATCGCGGCGCGCTTCTCGCGGTCGGCCCGCATCTGCTTCTCCATCGTGTCCTTGATCGACCCGGGCGGGTCGATCGCCTTCAGCTCGACGCGGTTGACGCGGATGCCCCACCTGCCGGTCGCCTCGTCGAGGACGCCGCGCAGCGCCGAGTTGATCCCATCGCGTGACGTCAGCGTCTTCTCGAGCGCCATGCCGCCGATCACGTTGCGCAACGTGGTCACCGTGAGCTGCTCGATCGCCTGGATGTAGTTCGCGATCTCGTACGAGGCCGCCTTGGCGTCCGTCACCTGGAAATAGATCACGGAGTCGATGTTGACCACGAGGTTGTCCTCGGTGATGACGGGTTGCGGCGGGAACGAGACGACCTGCTCTCGCATGTCGATCAACGGTCTCAGCCGGTCGATGAACGGGACGACGAGCGAGAGCCCGGGATTGAGCGTGCGGTGATAGCGGCCGAGCCGTTCCACGACGCGCGCACGTGCCTGCGGCACGATCCGCACGGTCCGTGCAAGCGTCAGCAGCACGAGCACCGCGACGATCAGGACGACAACGAGGCCGACGGCCATCTGAGAGCTCCTTTATTCGTAGACGAGCGCGGTCGCGCCCTCGATCTTGACCACTTCGACGTATGTTCCGGGCTCGTAGACCTGGTCGTGCATGTACGACCGCGCGGACCACTCCTCGCCGCCGATCTTCACGCGCCCGCCCGCCTGGTCGACGCGCTGCAGCACGAGCGCACGCGTCCCTTCGAGCGCTGCAGTCCCGGTGCGGAGCTCCGGCGGGACGCGGAGGTGCGCGCGGGCGAGTGGGCGCAGGAACGCGAGCGACGCCGCGGCCGATCCGGCGAAGACGAGCACCTGCAGCCAGACCGGCACGTCGAAGAGCGCCACGACGGCGGCGGCGACCGCGGCCAGGGCAACCGGGCCGAGGAAGAAGAGACCGGGAGTGAAGATCTCGCCGACCGCAAGGAGGAGAGCCGCAATCGACCACGCGAGCCACGCAGGCAAAGTGCAAAGAGTGTAGGGCCTGTAACAACGTCGACCGCTCCGGTCATCCGGAGCGTTCCGCGAGCTGTACGACCGCTACGCGACGCCCGACGAGCGATCCGGGTCAGCAGCCCGGCCGTGGAAGGCCGAGCGCAGCCGGGAGGGCGTACAGGTCGTCGATGCACGGCTCGTAACGGGCGCCGAAGCCGTGGCGGTCGACGAGCACCGCGCGCATGCCGATCGCGAGCGCGCCGTTGATGTCGTCCTCCACCGTGTCGCCGACCATGACCGCCTCGTCCGGTTCGACCCCGAGCAGCGCGAGCACCGCCCTGAAGATCGACGCATGCGGCTTCGTCTTCCCGTGGTGGAAGGAGCTGAGACCCGCGTCGATCTCGAGCGCGTGGTGCTGCGCGAAGGCGCGTACGTCGCGGGCCGAGTTCGAGACGAGGCCGATCTTGAGACCGGCCGCGCGAAGCTCCTCGAGCACGGGCCGCGTGTCCTCGTAGAGCTCGAAGTTCTCGTGGTGCTGCCAGCGGCTCGTGAGGTCCTCGGCGCAGGCGCGCGCGGCCGGCGCGTTGCCGCCCATGCCGAGGACGATCCGTTCCGTGAACGCGACCCAGATCTCCTCGTCGTGGTCGAGCTCGGGGTGCCGCTTGAGATCCGCGAGCGCGGCGTCGCGCGCCTCCCCGTAGCATGTCGCGTCGAGGGTCAGCCCGTGCCGCTCGCCGCAGCCCACGTAGCCCTCGGGCCGGAGCTCGGGGCCGGGGCGCGCGAGCGTGAAGTCGACGTCGAAGAGGACGGCCCGCGTCGTCATCCGTCCTCCAAGAGGTCGAACCAGAATGACGCTCGTCGAGCGGGCGCGATAGGCGAGTGCGGCGCAAGGACGCAGGGAGCGCCGATAGCTGAGCTATCGGCGCGACCGAGGACGCGGCGATGCGCCGCATAGCGCGGCCGCGCGACACAGTCGCTCATTCTGGTTCGGCCTCTAAGAGCCATGAGACCGTCTCAATGTGCTCCGCGACGTAGAAGCTTCCGCCCGACCAGGCGACTGTCTGTGCGATCGTCCAGCCGCGGGCGCGCTCGCGATCGAGCCCGAGCTCGGACGTGAGCATGTCGAGACGGTAGAGCGCCTCCCGCTTCGAGTGTCCGAGCTCGAACGACCGGATGATCGGTGCGACGGCGAACTCGCGCTCCGCGGCGAGGGGCTTCGGATCGATGACGAGCCAGGGCTCGCGCTCTGCCGCGAGGACGTTCTCGGCGTGGAGATCCTGGTGGACCAGCACCTGCTCCCCCTGCGTCGGCGCGAGCTCGCGCAGGTGACGCAGGGCCGCGTCCCTGGCCTTGCCGGCCGGCGCGTCCCGCTCGATCGCGTCGACCCACGACGCGGCCTCCTCCTCCAGCGTGCGAAAGCCGTCGCCGCTCCGCCAGAGTCGCGGGAGGAGCCCGACGAGGACGTCGAGCGCGTCGTCGGCCGACGAGAGCGGCGTCCCCGGCTCGCAGCGCTCGAGCAGCATCGCGTGCCTCCGGTCGTCGCGCGCGTAGAGCCGAGCTGCGCCGTCACCGTCCCAGCGCTCGAGCGCGTCAGGCTCCTGCAGCGTCTCGCGATCGGGCCACACCAGCTTCAACACCGCCCGGGTCCCGTCGAGGAGCTCCGCGGTCACGACATGTCCCGTCGCGCCCGGTGGATACGACGCCCCGAGCTGCAGGCCCCAGTCGCGCGCGACCTCCTCGGCGAGAAGCGGCGCTCCCTCACGCCACCTCGCGATCTCTACCAGCGTGCTGTCGGCCACCGGTACGCGTCGCCGATGCCGATGAGGTCGGGCATGACCGCAGGATAGGCGCGCGCCCTGCAACCAGGTTGCGCTGCAACCTGGTTGCACAGGACGCCGGCCTCTATCGGGGTGCCCAGATTCGAACTGGGGACCTCTCCGACCCGAACGGAGCGCGCTACCAGGCTGCGCCACACCCCGGCGAGACGCAAGGGTAGCCGAGCGCCGCAGCCCTCGCCTCGACTCAGCCGAATCCGTAGGTGCCTGGAAAGCGCTCCGCGAGCAGCTTGACGAGCAACGTCGCGGGCAGGCCGACGACGTTCAGGTAGTCGCCTTCCACTCGCTCGACGAGGGCGGCGCCACGGCCCTGGATCGCGTAGGCGCCGGCCCGGCCCTCCCACTCGCCGCTCGCGACGTACGCGGCGAGGTCGCGCGGCGTCAGCGTCCTGAAGGTGACGAGCGTCGACGCGTCGCCGACGTATTCCCAGCCCGGCGTCACGAGCGCGAGCCCCGAGACGACGGCGTGCGTTCGGCCGCCGAGCTCGTCGAGCATACGCTCTGCGTCTCCGACGTCGGAGGGCTTCGAGTAGATCCGGCCGTCGAGGGCGACCGTCGTGTCGACTCCGAGCACCGGTCGGTCGCCGGCGTCCGCCGCGACCGACCGCGCCTTGCCGAGGGCGTGCTCACGAACGAGCTGTGTCGCGTCCCCGTCGGGCGGATCGTGCTCCTCGTAGCGCGGCGCGGCGACGTCGAACGGGATGCGCAGCTGCTCGAGGATTGCGCGCCGCTGCGGCGACGTCGACGCGAGGAGCAACGGCGCCGCGGGAGGCGCGCTCATACCCGCTCCCGGCCCCGGCGGAGCCGGGGCCTCCGCTCTTTGGTGAGCTCCGTCGAGCCTACGCTCACGCGGGAATCTCCGCGACGCCGAACTCCGCGAGCACGGCTTCGGCGTCCGGACCGAGCGCGCGCGCCTGAAACACGACGCGCAGGTGAACGCGCTCCGCGCTCGAGCGAAGCGCGGCGACGAGCGAGGCGAGCTGGTCGGGCTCGTCCTCGAGCAACCGGTCGGAGTCGAGGACGAGAAGAGCGAGCGGGCGCTCGCTCGAGACCGCGTCAGGGAGGTCCGCGAAGCCGCCGAGCGGCACCTCGAGCTCGAACGCGGTACCGAGCTCGGAGAGCGCGGCGGGTGTCGTCCGGGCAGCCGAGCCCGCGACGAAGCGCACGTCGACCTCGTCGCTTGCCTCGCCGCGCATCAGCCAGGGCCCGGTCGACCCCGAGCGCAAGCGGAGCGCCCACGGGCCGTCGAGCACCTCTCGCCACGAGGGCAGGCGGATCACGGGCACCGGCGCCTCCGGATAGGGCTACGCACGCTTGCGGGCCGCCCAGATCTCCTCGGCGGGCCAGTTGCGGGCCCACGCGACGGTGACGAAGTCGTAGTAGCCAGGGTCGACGGCGTCTTCGTGCGGGCGCAGCTCGTGCAGCGCCTCGACCTCGAACCCGTGCTTGCGCAGGATCCGAATCCACTCCCCGTGGGGCAGGTGGTACTCGATTCCGGGCTCCCCGGTCCACTGGATGCGGTACATGCCGAACTGCGGGCGCTGGAGCTCCTCCGTGACGACCCCGACGGCGGGCGCGCAGAGATAAACGAGGAGCGAGTTCGTGAGGAACACGAGCCGCCCGTCCGGCCGCAGCAGCCGCGACGCCTCCGAAACCCACGACTCCGGATCCGCCCAGAGCGACGCGCCGTACTCCGAGAGCGCGAAGTCGAAGGACGCATCCGGCAACGGGACGGCCTCTGCGGCGGCCTCGACGAGCGGGAACTCGATGCCCGTCTCCTCCTGCATCCGCCGGGCGGTCGCGAGCTGTGCCGGCGTGGGGTCGACGCCGACCGGTCGCGCGCCGCGCCTCGCGAGCCACGCCGAGAAGTAGGCCGTGCCGCACCCGAGCTCGACGACGTCGAGCCCCGAGACGTCACCCATCATCCCGACCTCGTCCTCGGGGATCGAGAACACGCCCCAGAAGATGTGGTCCGACGCCCAGTGCCGGCGAGCGGCCGGATCCGTGAACTCGGCGTTTTGCTTCGTCCACTGCGCGATGTTCGCGCGGACGGAGTCCGAATCAGGCGAGCTCATCGGCGGAGAACCAGAGCGCGACCTCGCGCTCGGCGGACTCCGGCGAGTCGGAGCCGTGGACGAGATTGTCCGGCATCGACATCGCAAGGTCGCCGCGGATCGTCCCCGGCTCCGCGTCGGCGGGATTCGTCGCGCCGATCGTCTTCCGCATCGTCGCGATCGCGCCCTCACCCTCGACGACGAGCGCCCACGTCGGGCCGGACGTGATGAAGTCGACGAGCTCGCCGTAGAACGGCTTGGCCTCGTGCTCGGCGTAGTGCGTCTCGCCGAGCTCGCGGTCGACCGTCAGGAGCTTGCCGGCGGCGACGGTGAAGCCGCGCGCCTCGATGCGCCCGAGGATCTCTCCCGCGAGACGGCGCTGCACGGCATCCGGCTTGATCAGGATGAGGGTGCGCTCCACGGCCATCAGGCCGCGGAGGATAACGACTACTCCGCCCGCCGCCGCCGTCGCGGCTCGAGCGCGGGCAGCCCGGCGACCGCGGCAGGCTCGACCGGCGTCTCGCAGAACGGGCACACCTGCCACAGCGCCTCGAGCGGCGCTTTGCAGTTGCTGCACGCCTGCCTCAGCTTGGTCGTGCAGATCGGGCAGACGAGGTAGCTCGAGTCGACCTCCGAGCGGCAGACCGGGCAGTGCAGGTCGCGCTTCGCGAGGCGATCTTCCATCGCCTTGATCTCGAGCTCGCGCTCACGGACGTCCTCGAGGTACTCGGGCGGCCGGAAGAGCATGTAGATGAACGGCCCGAGGTACGGGACGACGACGCCGACGAGCACCGACATCCAGACGAGCCACGGATCCTCGATGCGCCGCTTCGCGTCCTTGTAGATCCAGTACAGGCTCGCCACCCAGATGACGACGGCGAAGAAGAAGAGCAGGTTCCGGATAACCAGCCAGGTGCCGGAGCTGAAGAAGGCTGTGGCGAGCGTCACAGGAGGATTCTGCCTATGAGATAGCCGGCCGCAAACGCGCCGCCGACGATCACCACGAGCACGACCGCCGCGAAGGCGAATACCCCGAGCTTCTCGCCGACGCTATGGGTGGTTGCCGCTGCCACTGAGCTCGGAGAGAAGATAGAGGGAGCCCGTGACGACAACCGCCCCTTGCGGCCCCGCCAGCGCGAGCGCGCGCCTCCGGGCTTCGTGAGGATCGGGGACGGGCTCGACACGGTCGAAATACGGTTCGGCGCGAGCCGCGAGGTCCCCTGCCTGGAGCGAGCGGCTGTTCGACGACTCGGTCGCCACGAGCGTCCCTCCGAGGACCGAGAGCGCCTCCAGCATCAGCTCGGGCCGCTTGTCGGCGAGGATCGAGCAGCAGACGACGTAGTCGCGGACGGGCAGCCGCGGCAGCAGGTAGCCGATCCCGGCGAGGTTGTGCGCGCCGTCCCAGATCTCGAGCGGCTCCTCCCCCCGGCGTTCGAGCCGGCCGGGCAGCTCCACGCCGTCGGCGGCGTGCGGATCGACGTCGCGGCCGAGAAACGCCTCCGCCGCGGCCGCGGCCAGCGCCAGATTGCTGGCACCCGACACGACCACGTCCGCGGCGCCGTTCGCGCGCGCGAGCTCCCCCCACTCCGGCTGCCCGAGCACGACCGTCATCCCCGGCCGGACGACGGCGAGCTTCTCGGCCGCGATCGCCTCGCGCGTGTCCCCGAGCACGTCCATGTGGTCGAACGCGACGTTCGTGAGGACGACGACCCGCGACTCCAGGACGTTCGTCGCATCGTGGCGTCCGCCGAGGCCCGCCTCGACGACTGCGACGTCGACCGCGGCGTCGGCGAACGCGGCGAGCGCGGCGGCCGTCAACGTCTCGAACTGCGTCGCGCCGAGGGCGATCGCCTCCGGGCGGACGCGTGCGACCGCCTGCTCGAAGTCGGCCTCCACGCCGCCCACCCGGATGCGCTCGCTCCAGCGGCGGACGTGCGGCGAGAGGTACGCGGCGACCGCGAGGCCCGCATCCGCGAGGAGCTCTTCCGCCATCCGCGTCGTCGTCGACTTGCCGTTCGTCCCGACGACGTGGATCGCCGGATAGCTGCGCTCCGGGTGACCGAGCTCCGCGAGCAGCCGGCGCATTCGCTCCGTCCCGAAGCCCTCGGCAGGCCAGGGGCTGAGCGCGGCGAGCCAGTCAGTTGCGGATTGCGTCGAGCTCACGCCGGTACCGCTCGAGCTTCTCTCGCTCGGCGTCGACGACGTGCGCCGGCGCTCGGGCGGTGAAGCTCTCGTTGGAGAGCATCCCCTCGGCACGCGAGATCTCCTTCTCGAGCCGGGCGATCTCCGCGTCGAGGTTCCCGCCGTCGTGCTTCGCGCGCTCCGGCCGGACGACGGCGGCGAAGATGCGCTGTTCGTCACCCTCGAGCTTGGTCACGACACCGCTGCGCCTGAAGCGTTCGGCGGCCTCCTGGACGCCCGTCAGCGCATCGCTCTCCGCGGCGTACGCGTCGTCGGCCTCCGGCCAAGGCGCCACGATCAGCCGCGACTCGCGGCCGGGCAGGTTCGACCAGATCTCCTCGGTGACGTGCGGGAGGACCGGATGCAGCAGCTTCAGCAGGCGCTCGAGCGCCGCGAAGGCGGTGGCGCGCACGTCGCGCTCGCCGAGCCTCGGCTTGATCGACTCGAGGTACCAGTCGCAGAAGTCGTCGAACGTCAGGTGGTAGAGACGGTCGACGGCGTGGGAGAGGTCGAACTCGTCGAAGTCACGCTCGACCTCGGAGCGCGTCGTGTCGATGCGGGCGAGGATCCACCGTTCCTCGAGCGAGGACGGACGCGCCTCGACGGTCTCGCCGCCGTTCATGAGCAGGAGCCGGCTCGCGTTCCAGAGCTTGTTCGCGAGCCTGCGGCCCTCTTCGACGGAGCCGATCGACCAGCGGACGTCCTGGCCCGAGGACATCTTCAGGAGCCCGTAGCGCGTCGCGTCGGCTCCGTGCGCGTCGATGATCTCCAGCGGGTCGATGCCCGTGCCGAGCGACTTCGACATCCGCCGCCCGTCCGCGGCGAGGATCGTCGAGTGGATGATCACGTCGCTGAACGGGATCTCGTCCATCAGCTCGAGCCCCGCCATGATCATCCGGTTCTCCCAGAGGAAGATGATCTCGCGCGCCGTCGAGTTGACGTCGCCGGGGTAGTAGCGGCGGAGCTCAGGCGTGTCGTCGGGCCAGCCGAGCGTCGCGAACGGCCAGAGCGCCGACGAGAACCACGTGTCGAGCACGTCCTCGTCGCGCGTGAGCTCACCGGTGCCGCACTCGGCACAAGCGTCGGGCTCGGTCTCGGCGCACGTCACGTGGCCGTCGGGGCAGTACCAGATCGGCAGCTGGTGCCCCCACCAGAGCTGGCGGGACACGTTCCAGGGGCGGATGCTCTTCAGCCAGTCCAGCGCCACCTTGTTGTGCACCGGCGGGTGGTACCGGACGCGCCCCGACTCGATCTCCTCGATCGCCCGCGCGGCCATCGGCTTCATCTCGCACCACCATTGCAGCGAGATGAGCGGCTGAATGCGGGTCCCGGAGCGTTCGCAGTGGCCCACCGAGTGGCGGTAGCTTTCGCGCTTCTCGAGCAGCCCTTCCTCGCGCAGCCACTCGACCACGTAGTCGGAAGCCTCCTCCTCCGTCAGCCCGATGAGGAGCTCCGGGATCTCCCCGGTCATGCGGGCGTCGAAGCCGATCACGGTGCGCTCCTCGAGCCCGTGGGTGCGGCCGATCTCGAAGTCGAGCGGGTCATGGCCGGGCGTGATCTTCAGCGCGCCGGTGCCGAACTCGGGCTCGACGCGCTCATCGGCGATGATCGGCACGCGGCGGCCGACGACCGGTACGAGCACCTCTCTGCCGACGAGATGCGCATAGCGCTCGTCGTGCGGATGCACGGCGACGGCGACGTCGGCGAGGATCGTCGCCGGCCGCACGGTCGCGATCGTCACGTGACCCGAGCCGTCTGCGAGCGGGTACCGCACGTACGTGAGCACGTCGTCCACCTCGATGTGCTCCACCTCGAGATCCGAGATCGAGGTGCGGCAGTCGCTGCACCAATTGATGATCCGGTTGTCCCGGTACATCCAGCCGCGCTCGTAGAGGTGG
>DASSGL010000167.1:0-3856 GCA_035693525.1 Gaiellaceae bacterium
GAGTTGCCTGCCACAGCCGGGATTGTCGAGCGCGCACCTGCGCCGCCTCAATCGCAGAACGACCGTTAGTACACGGTTTCCGTTAATTGGTTCGGCTGCGATGGAGCCCCTCCGCGACCCTGAGCGGGTTTGCGTGGTACACGAAAAATCCGCGGGCCTCATGAACACGTGGGATCCGCGCCGGAACGGGGCGAGCCGGGTGACCGCGCACTTCACGGCGCTCGGCGAGCGTCATACGTCGTGGTGCGTTCTTTCGTACATCGAAAGGTGCCCTTCGACCGTGGATTCCCTCGAGGACGCTGTTCCACCGCTCGTCTCCGTTGCAGCAGGATGTGCCGTGATGGCCCTCACGTCCTCAGCCGCGCTCGCGGCGCTGCCGTATCCGGTCGACTTCCACACGTTCGACCTCGCCGGCGGCACGACGAGCGGCCTCACCCGTTCCGGGGGCTCGCTGACGCTCGCCTCGACCGGCCTCGGCACCGTCGAGTATGCGGATCCGTTCGCTCGCATCAACGGCGACGGCGTCGACGGCGGCGGCACCTATCGCTCCGGAGAATGGACGTCGGATACCTATCCCGTTTCCTTCGCGTTCAACGAGCTCGTTTCTGCATGGAATGCGTGCACACCGAAGGGAACATGGGTGCAATCGGAAGTGCAGCCGCAACTCGACGACGGCCACTGGGGGAACTGGTACGTCCTCGGCCGCTGGTCGTACGGCGACGACGATTTCCACCGCACATCGGTCGGCGGCCAGGGCGACGCAGACGGCTACGTCGCGATCGACACCTTCTTCACGAAGGACCACCCCGCGGTCGCCTACCGGCTGCGGCTGACGCTCTTCCGCCGCACCGGCGCGAAGAAGAGCCCGTCCGTGAGCCGCTACAGCGCGGTCGCCTCGAACCTCACGAACCGGAAGATGGCGTTCCCGAGCGCCACGACGATGAACGGCACCGCGATCGACCTCGGCGTGCCTCGGTACTCACAGGAGATCCACCACGGCGAGTATCCGCAGTTCGACAACGGGGGCGAGGCGTGGTGCAGCCCGACGTCGACGTCGATGGTCGTCGCCTACTGGCAGAGCCAGGATCCGGGCGCGACGTACGGGCCGACGTCGTCCGAGACGGCCTGGGTCGATCCCGCCTTCGCGGATCCGTGGGTCGACCACACCGCGCGCTACGTCTACGACTACCACTACCAGGGCGCCGGCAACTGGCCGTTCAACGCTGCCTACGCGGCCGAGCGCGGCCTCGTCGCGGACGTGACACAGCTCGAGAGCCTGCGCGAGGCCGAGCCGTTCATCAGGGCCGGCGTCCCGCTCGTCGCCTCGATCGCGTTCACGTCGAACAAGCTCGACGGAGCGATCAAGAGCACGAATGGGCACCTCGTCGTGATCGAAGGGTTCGCCGGTGACGGCAGCGTGATCGTGAACGACCCCGCCGCCCCGACGGACGCCGCGGTGAGTCGCACGTACGACCGCGAGCAGTTCGAGCGCGCATGGATCCCGGCGTCGGGCGGGATCGTCTATGTCATCCGGCCCCCGGGCCGGTCGACGCCGCTCGACTCGTAGAAGTCCTCGACGCACGCCGCGAAGCCGTCGACCTCTTGCTCCCCGAGCGGCAGCGAGAGCGCGATGAAGCCGCGGCGTGCGTACGAGTAGCCGTGCTCGAGCGCGTGCAGGTGAAGCAGTGTCTTCAACTCGGGGCACTTCGGCGAATCGAGCTTCCGCCGCACGGGTCCCCGGGTGAGGTGGAGACCTACGAGCGAGCCGTAGCCGGTCGAGCAGAGCGGCGCATCGCACTCCGCCGCAAAGGAGTTGAGGCGGTCGCGCAACCGGTCGCCGAGCGCGTTCAGGCGTCTCACCTCGCTCTCGCCGTAGACGTGGAGCCCCGCAGCTCCTGCGGCCATCGTCAGCACGGCGTTGTTGAACGTGCCCGCGTGCGGGAGCGCATCGGGCCTCGAGGGGTCGAAGAAGCTCATCAGGTCGGCCCGCCCTCCGAAGGCACCGAACGCGAGACCACCGCCGAGGTATTTGCCGAACGTCGTCAGGTCCGGCGCGATCTGCAGCACCTGCTGCATTCCGCCGGTGTCGAGGCGCGAGGTCATCACCTCGTCGAAGACGAGCAAGACGTCGCGCGACGCGGTCGCCTCGCGGAGCGCCTCGAGGAACTCCCGGTCGCCGGGGATCGCGCCGGCAGACCCCTGGACGGGCTCGACGATCACGGCCGCGAGCTCGTGCGCGTGCCGGGCGATCAGCTCGACGGCGCGTTCCGCGTCGTTGTACTCGGCCACGACGAACGGGAACGGCGCGTTCACGGGCGAGCCGGCCGCGGTGTCGAAGAAGAAGACGCTGCCGTGGTAGCCGCCTGCGAACACCATCACGGCGGCCTTGCCCGTCGCCGCCCGGGCCAGCGACAGCGCGAGCAGGTTCGCCTCGGTGCCGGAGTTGCAGAAGCGGACGAGCTCCACCGAGGGGAACCGCCCGCAGACGGCGGCAGCCAGCTGTCCCTCGTAGAGGTTCGGAGCGCCGAAGGCGACGCCGTCGTCCAGCGCGTCGCGGATCGCCTCGAGAACAACGGGATGCGAATGGCCGAGGAGGCCGGCAGTGAACTCACCCAGCAGGTCGACGTAGACGTGACCGTCCGCATCGGTCAGGCGTGAGCCTTCCCCGCGCACGATCGTGAGCGGAAAGGGCTCGACGTGGATGACCGTACGAGTGTTCCCGCCAGGCATCCACCTCGACCGCTCCTCGTGCAACCGGCGCGACTCGGGGTTGCGCTCGATGTAGCTGAGCTCTGCGTCGGCGACGAGGGCGGCGAGATCCGGGACCGCGGCACGGGCCACGAAGCCGACGCTACATGCTCGGCGCCGCGAGGTACACGTGCACCTCGTACGGCGCGAAATGGTCGCGGAAATAGACCTTCTTCGCCGGGCGGATGACACGGTTCTCGTCCAGCACGACGAGCCGGCGCCCGGCGAGGGCGTCGACGCGGAACGGGATCGTCGTCGGTTCCGCGGTGGAATTCACGGCGATCACGTAGAGCGCGCCGTTGAGCGTCCGCGAGCTGGCAGCGACCCCGGAGTCCCAGGGCACGACGACGTCGCCGTAGGCGGCACAGAGCGCAGGAGCGAGCCGCTGCACCCGACCCGCCGTGGCGGCGATCTGCTGCTCGACGCCGGGCTCGAAGTCCCAGCGATTCCAGAGATCACCCGTCCAGCTGTTCGTGAAATAGCCGATTCCGCAGGCGCCGCCTGCAACCGCGAGCCACATCTCGGCGTTCACGGTCGCCGGCGTGACCTGCATCGTCGCGCACTCGCCCGTCATGCGGCTCGTCTCGATCCACTGGAACGTGGGCTTCCCGGGTGCGTAGACGCTCATCAGCTCACGCTGCGCGCGAAACACGTCGAGGAGCTGCACGCGACCACAGAACTTCACGATCGGATACAGGTCGAAGCCGATGACGTCCGCGAGCGAGGCGAAGCGCTTGTAGTCGTTGCGGTCGAAGCTGTCGTTGATCGGGGCCTGTCCGCTGAAGAAGTGCTGCGTCACGTTCAGCACGCGGAGACGGCCGGTCTCGGAGACGGGCGCGAGGTGCGGGAGCTCGTCCGGCGTGATGCCCCAGCCGTCGGGCTCGTCGGGCAGGTACCAGCCGATGCCCCGTGCGGCGGCGTAGTCGTCGCTGAGGACGTAGGGCGGCGTCATCCCGGCAGGCCTTGTGCAACCCGCGAACGGAACCTGGACGAACGTGTTCACGCCGATCGCGACCGCCCGGTCGACCGTCTCCGCGCACTGCTCGTAGCTCATGATCGGGAAGAAGAGCGACCCGTCGGCCGTCACGTGCGTCCCGGAGACGCCGAA